>CAIYRJ010000128.1 GCA_903928615.1 uncultured Actinomycetes bacterium
ATGGTGAACTGCGCCGTGGCCACCGAGGTGACCGGGTTGAGCGTGAACACCATGGGGATGTCACCCGAGCCGATCGGCGTGCCGCTCACGGTGCCCTGGTCGGTGATGACGTTCCCGTTGGTGCTCACGGTCTTCGTCGGGCCCTTGAGCCGGACGTCGATCGGACCCACCTTCACCGGGAACGGCACGGCCGGCCCCGACAGCGGCTGCAGGCGGGTGTTCCACACCGCCACGAGCTTGGCCTGCAGGCGCCGGAACTGCTTCTCCTGCGCCGGCGTGCGCTTGGTACCCGGCCATGCCAGGTTGCGCTGCTCGAGCGGGTCGGTCTTGAGGTCGTACATCTCCCACTGCCCCGGCACCTTCCCATTGGCGTCGTAGTAGAGGCAGATCTTCCAGTTGCGCTCGCGGATGCCCACCAGGTGCTGTGGCGGCGGCACGTAGGGACCGCTCTTCTGGCCCGCCTGCCAGTCGTCGTAGGTGAACACCACGTAGTCCTGCACGGGCTTCCGCGTGGCGCCGAGCACGAGGCCCGAGTAGTCCACGCCCTGCCAGGCCGACTTCGCGCTCGCCGGCACGCCGAGCAGCGATGCCATGGTGGGCACGAAGTCCACGTGCGACACCAGCGCGTTGGTGCTGCGCCCGCGCTTCCAGAGCGTGGGGTTCGAGAACACCAGCGGAATGTTGGTGGCCTCGTCGTACATCATGAAGTTCTTCTGGCGCTGGCCACCGTGCGCGAGCCCCATCTCGCCATGGTCGGCGGTGCGCACGATCACGCTGTCGTTGTAGAGGTTGCTCGCGCCGTTCTGGGTGGCCACCGACTTCAGCGCGGCGATGGTGTCCACCAGGTACTGGTCCGACGCCCTGATGAGGTTGCCGTAGAAGTTCCGGTAGTTGCGCTTCATGGTGTCGTTCCGGAGGATGCCGAGCCCCTTCGACAGCTGCAGGAAGATCCGCTGCGCGGTGGGCTTTGTGCTGAGCGACTCATCCACGGTGGCCGGCAGCCCGATGTCACCGGCCAGCCAGTTGGGGCTGTAGCCCGCCTGCCCGTGCTTGGCCGTGTAGGCCAGCACGTCGTGCGGGTTCACGAGCGAGATGACGAGGAAGAACGGCTGCATGGTGGCTGCCACCTGGGTGATGAACTGCAGCACGCCCTCGGAGGAGTCCTGGTAGTTGCCCACGGACGTCATGAAGCGGCCGTCGTTGTTGGCCAGGCCGCCGCCCATCTCGGGAATCGACTGGTCGGCGCCGGCGTCCTGCGGGTTCCAGCGGCTCCAGCCGTATGTCGCGAGGTCCTGGGGGGTCCACACGAAGTCGGCTGCGGCCGGCTTGCTGCAGTGCCACTTGCCCTTGTAGACCACGTTGTAGCCCGCGGCCTCCGCGATGGTGGCGAGGTTCGCCATCGTGGGCGGCGGCGGCAGCTCCACCTGCGGATACTGGGGGGCCGGCATGTCCTCCTCGAGCGTGTACTTCACGCCGTGCTGCGCCGGCAGGAACCCACTCATGAACGTGCTGCGCGCCGGCGAGCACATGCACGCGTTGGTGTAGGCGTGGGTGAACGTGATGCCGTGGCGCTGGAGCGCCGTGAGCCCCGGCAGGTTCTCCTTCGTCCAGTCGGGCGGGAAGTGCTCGGTCGCCCCCTCCTGGTCGGTCATGAACACGATCATGTTCATGCCCTTGAGCGAACTCGGCGCTGCGGCCTCGGCGGCGCTGGTGGCCATCTTGCCGGCCGTCGTGGCGGCGGCGACGGCGCCGGCGCCCATGGCGCCCTTCTTGAGGAACTGGCGGCGGGTGGTCATGAGGCTCCTTGGAGGGTGCTGGGCCATCAGTCCAGCACATGCGGGCTTCAGGCGGGCCGAGGGTACCCCCTCACACCCCGGTGCCCGGCATGAGGGGGCGGCGCGGCTGCACCCGGGTCAGATCCACCTACGTCGCTTGAACAGCACGTACAGCACCACGGCGATCACCACCATCAGGATGATCGCGAAGGGGTATCCCCATTCCCATGCCAGCTCGGGCATGGAGTCGAAGTTCATGCCGTAGATGGTCCCCACGAGGGTGGGCGCGAAGATGATGGCCGCCCATGCCGAGATCTTCTTCGTCTCGATGGTCTGCTCGTTCGATGCCTCGGCCAGTGCCTTGGCCTCGAGGGTCAGGTTCACCTGCAGGATCTTGTCGAGCAGCTCGCGGAAGCCATCCACGCGCTGGCCAAGGCGGATCGCGTGGTCATGCACGTCGCGCAGGTAGCGGTGCTCCTCGCTGCTGGGGTCCTCGGCGCCCATGAGCCGGTCGGCCATCTCACCCAGCGGCTGGATGGCCCGCTCGAACCCGATGACCTCGCGGGTGAGCTGGTAGATGCGCCGCGAGGCGTCGTCGCCACTGCCGAACACCTGATCCTCGATCTCGTCGAGGTCCCCCTCGATGCCGTCGGCCACCGGCGTGTAGTCGTCCACCACGCGGTCCATCAGGGCGTGCAGCACCGCCGGCGGCCCCTCGGCCAGCACCTGCGGCCGCCGCTCGAGCGACTCCCGCACCGCCGCCACGTTGGGAAGGTCGCCCTGGCTCACGGAGACCACGAAACCGGGACCGATGAACACGTGCAGCTCGTCGAACTCCACGCTCTCGGTGGCCTCCACGTAGCGCGCGGGCCGCAGCACGCAGAAGAGTGTCTCGCCGTAGCGCTCGAGCTTGGGGCGCTGGTGCGCGTGGATGGCGTCCTCCACGGCCAGCGGGTGCAGCCCGAAAAGGCGGGCCACCTCGTCGAACTCGCGCTCATCGGGGTGGCGGATGTCGATCCACGCGAGCACGCCGGGCTGGCCCGCCGCGGTGGCCAGCTCGCCGAGGGCCGGCCGCGCAGGATCGCGCACGCCATCGCGGTAGAGCGCCTGGTCGACGATCACGCGCTGAACGTAACCGCCTCGCCGGACGACCAGCGGGGCTCCGGGGAGGCCCGTCTTACACTTGCCGCGTGCTGGCCATCCTGATCGCCTTGGTGTCGGCCGCCATCACCGGCTGGGGCTCGGTGGCCCAGCAGCGCGTGGCGTCGTCCGTGCCACTCGAGAACGGCGGCACGATCCACCTCATCGGCCAGCTCGTGCGCCACCCGCTGTGGCTCATCGCGTTCGGCGCCAACATGGTCGGCTTCGCCATGCACACCTGGGCACTCGACGTCGGCAGCCTGCTCGTGGTCGAGCCCGTCATCTCCACCACGCTGCTGTTTGCGCTGGCCTTCGGCGCCATCTGGTCACGCGAGCGCCTGCCCGCAACCATCTGGGTGGCCGCGCTCTTCCTGGTGGGTGGCCTCGCGGCATTCCTCGACTTCGGCAATCCCACGGACGCCGGCGACGATGCATCCAACCTGGCGTGGTTCATGGCGTCGCTGGTGATCGTCCCCATCGTCGTGCTGGTGGCCTGGTGGGCCTACCGCCGCACGGGCCCGGCGCGCGCGATCGCCCTCGGCGTGGCATCGGGCATCCTGTTCGGCGCGCAGGCGTCGTTCCTCAAGTCGTTCACCATCTCGTTCGGTGACGGCCTGCTGCAGGAGATCGGCAACTGGCGCCTGTACGCCGTGGTCATCTGCGGCATCGGGGCGTTCGTGCTTCAGCAGGCGGCGTTCCAGGCCGGGGCGATCACCCTGTCGCTGCCAGCCACCGTGGTGCTGCCGCCCATCACCGCGGCGTTCATCGCGATCTTCGTGATGGGCGGCACCGTGGACGTGGGCGGCTGGCGCGGCTTCGCGGTGGCGGGTGCCGTGGTGGCCATGCTCGCGGGCCTCGTGGTGATCGCCCGCCAGGCGGCACGCCTCGAGGCGGCCAGGTCGGCGGACGCCGCGTCCGGGGCGACCCCCCAGCCGGTCAGCCCGTAGCCACCACCGAGCGGGCGATGAGCACCGCCAGCATCACAATGGCCAGGATCACCTGCAGCGCCATCACCAGCTTGGTGCGCCGCGACATCACCACCTCGCTCGTGGGCCCATAGGTGGAGTTGGTGTTGAGCGCGATGAAGAGGTAATCGACGATGTTGGGCGTGGGCGGCTCCTCGCCGTCGCGCGCCGGCCACACGAAGGCTCCCCCCTTCACGGTGAGGTCAAGCGCCAGGTACACGAACGTGAACACGATCACGCTCATCAGGTAGATCGCGCCGACATCCCACAGGCCGGTGAGTCCGCCCCCGCTCTGCTGAAGGTGCGCCGTGGCCAGCAGGCTGCCCACGTTGACGATCACCTGCACCACGGAGAAGCCCAGGTACACGAGAAGCAGCCATGGCATCCACCTGTGCGCGCGGGCGATCACCGCCACGATGAGCGCAACCGACACCACGACGAACGCGATGGTGCTGGCGTATTCGAAGACGCGTATGGCCTCACGGGGGTTGCCGGTGATGCCCCCGTTGTTCACGAGGCGCTGCGACAGCGCGAAGTCCACCAGCCACACCACGACCACGGCGAAGACCAGGGCGATGCGCCCCATCGTGGTCTGCAGCTGGGCGCGCAGCCGCTCCTGGGGGGTGTCCTGCGTGCTCATCCGGGCTTTCGTGCCACCGCGTAGAGCTTGACGAAGTCGTAGGTCCAGCCGCGAGGGCCCGACCGCTCGCGCATCTTCTGCTCCACGCGACCCAGCCAGGCGGCCACGTCGGGGTCGGATGGGTCGCCGATGATGTGCCCGGCCACCACGCGCATGCGCTCCATGTAGTGCTCAACGGGCACGTGGCGCACGCGGCGCTCCATCCAGATGTCGATGGGCTCGAGCCCCGCGCCCACCAGGTAGCCCTCCATCTCGCCGATGTCGCGCAGGTTGCCGTCGAAGGCGCCCAGCCACGCGTAGTTGATGGGCTCCACGTCGGCGATCACGTCGCGGTAGGCCTGCTCGCCGCCTTTGCCCGAGCAGAGGATGGCAATCACCCCGCCGGGCCGCATGGCGCGGGCCATCGCCTCGGCGGCCTCCCAACGCCGCTGGAACCAGTGGTAGGCCATGGAGCACACCACCAGGTCGAACGACTCCGGCTCCACGGGCATGTCCTCCACGCCCGCCTGCACCAGCGACACCTCCACGCCCTCGATGGAACCGACCTTGGCCTGGAACTGCTCGAGCATGCCCTCGGAGGGGTCCACCCCGGTCACCCGCGCGGGGTGGAAGCGGTCGATCACCGCCTGGGCGGCCCAGCCGCTGCCGCAACCGACGTCCAGCACGTCGTCGTAGCGCCCCGGGGGGATCGACAGCACCATGCGCTGCGCGCCCTCGAGGTTGTAGCGAACTGCGCCCTCGTAGTCGGAGGCGGTCTCGGTGAAGCCCCCGGCGATGGTTTCACGGCGTTGTGTGGACATGCGGGGATTGTCCCCCACGGCAGCGCGGCCCCGCCCGACGGCGCCGCCGTCGGTGCCCCCCACGGCACCTGTGCCTCCGGTCGTCACATGCGGCGAGCGTACGCAGTGGGCCAGCACGTGCCCGGTAGCCTCGATGCGTGAGCACGTCGCCATCCCTCCGCCGGGCGCTCGGCACGCGCGATGCGGTGGTCATCGGCATGGGGTCGATGATCGGGGCGGGCGTGTTCACGGCGATCGCACCCGCGGCCGGGGCGGCCGGGTCGTGGCTGCTCATCGGCCTGGCCATCGCCGGCGCGGTGGCGTTCTGCAATGCGATGTCGTCGGCATGGCTCGCGGCCCGGTATCCGGAGTCCGGCGGCACCTACGTCTACGGCCGCCGGCGACTCGGGCACTTCTGGGGCTTCCTCGCGGGCTGGGCGTTCGTGGTGGGCAAGCTCGCCAGTTGCGCGGCGATGGCATTCACGATCGGTGCCTACGCCTGGCCGGATCAGGCGCGCGCGCTGGCCATCGCGGCGGTCGTGGTGCTGGTGGCCATCAACTGCGCGGGTATCGAGCGCACGAGCGCGGCCACGCGGGTCATCCTCGCCATCTCACTCCTCGCGCTGGCCGTCACCGTGGTGGCCCTGCTCGGCGGGGGGAGCAGCGGCCTCGGAGCCGCGGTCGAATCGCCGGGTTCGCCATCGGGCGTGCTCGAGGCCGCAGGGTTCTTCTTCTTCGCATTCGCCGGATACGCGCGCATTGCGACCCTCGGAGAAGAGGTCCGCGACCCGGCCCGCACCATTCCCCGGGCCATACCCATCGCGCTCTCCATCGTCCTGGCGGTCTACGCCGTGGTGGCGGTCAGCGCGCTCTGGGCCGTGGGTCCCGCCGCGCTCGCGGCATCCCCCGACCCCCTCGCCACCGCCGTCGAGGCGGGAGGCATGGCGGGCCTCGCCACCGTGGTGCGAGCAGGGGCCGCCATCGCGTCCGTGGGGGTGCTGCTCGCGCTGATCGCCGGCATCAGTCGCACGGGCCTCGCGATGGCCCGCGGCGGCGACCTGCCCCGGTGGCTGGGAACGGTGCATCCGCGGCTTCGCACGCCCTACCGGGCGGAGATCGCCGTGGGGGTCGTCGTCATCGCCACGGTGGCCCTGGGGGACCTTCGCGGGGCGATCGCCTTCAGTTCATTCGCGGTGCTGGGCTACTACGCCATCGCCAACGCCGCGGCGTGGACCCTCCCCCGCGGTCACGCGCGGGCCTCACGAGCCGTGCCCGCGCTCGGCCTGATCGGATGCCTCGCGGTGGCGCTCGCCCTGCCGTGGCAGTCCGTCGCCCAGGGCGCCGCAGTACTCGCGGTGGGCGCGCTGGCGTTCGGAGTGCGCCGGCTCGTACGCGCCTGACGGCCCGCCGCGCGCGGCTCCACCTCGAGGACTACGCCACGGCGTCGAGCGCGGCGGAGCGCATGCGCGCCGCCTGCTCCAGGCGCTCGCGCGCCACCCGGAAGCTGATCAGCGACACCAGGTCCGGGTCATCCGTGAGCGCGACAGCCTGCGTCACGCAGTCGCCCAGCGTGCGCTCCACGAAGTCGACGCTGAAGACGCGGCCGAACTCCCCCACCAGCGCGGCCGAGGCCATCTCGAACTGACGGGCGCGGCCGGCCACGGCGGCGGGCGACACCTCGCGCGCCGCGCTGGCCATCATGGCGAGCGAACACGTGCTGGGGCGGGCGTCGGGGAGAGGCGTCATGGGGGCGGCACGTTACGCAGGCCGAGGTCCGCGGCGCCGAGGTGATCGGGGCCCGTTCACAGCACGGAGCGGGAAATATCCTTCGCGGTGTTGCGGTGCCTTACCTACCCGGGCCAAGCGTGGGTATCACTGGTGTGACGGCTCCACCCCCGGAGCATCGAGGGCGCTAGGAATCAGCAGGCATGGTCGTCTCCGGATCACGCGTCATCGACCACATGCTTCCCGCACAGGCGCTCGGAGGTGATCCCCGCATCTCGCGTGATCCGATCAGGTCGGGCGGTGCAGCCATCCCCGTCCTGCGCGCACGCCGTAGGCCCTGGATGCCACGTCGCTGCCCATCACGTCCCCGCGCGTTGCGGGTGGTCATGCGCTAGTCGCCGACGCGGCGGGGCACGCCCACCAGGAACCACTCCACCATGCGCCGCGGGGCGTTGGTGAGCGCCGGGAAGAGGAACGCCCGGGCAGGCATGCGCACCGTGCGCTTGCCCTTCTCCACCGCCCGCACGGTCTTGCGCGCCACCTTCACCACGTCGGCGTCGGCGAGCAGCATCAGCCGGTAGAAGCGCTTGAAGGATGCCTCGGTGGGCGGATACGACAGCACCGAGTCGGCCATGTCGGTGGGGGTGATCAGGCCCGTTTCCACCACGGTCAGGCCGATGGGAAGCCCCTTCATCTCCAGCCGCACCCCGGCGGTCATGTGGGTGACGAACGCCTTGGTGGCGGCGTACACCGAGATGCCCGGGAACGTTCCCGTGCCGGCCATCGACGACACCTGCACCACGTGGCCACCACCGCGCTCGATCATGCCGGGCAGCACCTGACGGGTGAGTTCGGCCACCGTGATGGCGTTGAGCATGACCATGCGCTCGATGTCGGTCATGGGCATGTCGGTGAACGCCCCGGTGAGGTCGATGCCCGCGTTGTTCACCAGCACGTCCACCGGGCCGTGCTCGGCCTCGATACGGCTGATGAGCCCGTCTACCTGCGCCCGGTCGGCGAGGTCGGCCGGCACCACCGCGCCTCCGGTGCGCTCGGCCACGGCCGCGAGGCCGTCCACGCTTCGCGCCACCAGCGTGACGCGCGCACCCTTCGCCGCGAACTCATCCGCCAGGGCCGCGCCCACGCCGCGCGAGGCCCCGGTGATCACCACGTGCTTCTCAGGGAGGTTCATGCGCCAGAACCTACCGGTGCGTCGCCTTGCGAGCCGATTGTTCGGGATCGCGGCGCAGGATGAATGGCGGCCCACGCACAGGTGCCCGGTGGGGCGACGACGCATGCTCCGCCGCCCCACCGGAACATTGACACCGGCGGGATGGGCCCCGCTCGGTCATCAGCCGGTCCCTGACCGGTTGCCAGCCATGCTGATCCGGTCGCACGCGCTGGGCAATGCCGCTGGGCAGCGGTCACGAGGAACCGGCGATCAGGCGGCGCGAATACGCATGCCCGCGGGGCGATGCGTCAGCGGGGGGTCAGCAGGGGTGATGCCACTCCCGGTCCCGGCGCGGTGGCGCCGGGACCGGGCGGCATTCGGTATCCCGCGGCCTGGGCCTACGGGATGTTCGCGCAGTCGGCAGCCGACGGCGCGTTGGCCAGGCACTCCTTCTTGGCCTCCGAGAGCCCGGCGCTCTCCTCGGCGCGGCCGATGGCCTCACCCTGGGCCTGGTTCGAGTTGCCCTGGTTCTGGTTGTTGTTGTTCTGGTTGTTCTGGTCCTGCTGCGTCACCGTGGTCTGCTCGGTCACGGTGGTGGGCGCCTGCGTGGTGGTGGGCGCCGGGGCCTCGGTCTCCACCGTGGTGGTGGCAGGCGCGTCGTCGCCTCCCATCGAGCAGCCAGCGGTGCCGATGACGACAGCTCCGGCGGCCAGCACGGCCGCGGCCATCCTGAGGCGGCGATTCATAGAGGGTTCCCTTCAGTGCGGGGTAGTTGGTCGTGATAACCGTACTCCCGCGTCGCGGCGCCGGGGACGCCCCCATACGATCTTCGCGACATGGCCTCTCTCCGCTCTCGCCCTGCAGCCCGCCGTGCCGCCCGCCTCGCCGCCATCACCGGCGTGCTTGCGCTGGCCACGGGCGCGCTTGCCCTCACGGGCTGCGGATCATCCACGCCGGCCCCGAGCACGCAGGCCGGGGGAGGTCCGGCGAGCGCGCCACCCGACGGCGCCACGTGGATGACGGCGCTTGCAGGCGCAACCACCTCTGCCGGCGCTCGCGTGGGCGCCACGGCGAAGCTCTCGGCAGTGGCGATGCCCGGTAGCCACGATGCCGGGGTGTGGACCACCATCGGGCGGGCATCACGGGCGTGCTCCGACAGCGCCGCCCTCGCCACGCTCTACAACGCCGCCGGGGCGGGGACGACCACCGCGAGGACCGTCGAGAAGTGGGCGTTCACGCAGTACGCGCCGCCCGCGAGCCAGGCCGAGGGAGGCGCGCGCTACTTCGACCTGCGCGCCCTGCGCGATCCCGGGCGGACCGCGGGGGACGAGGCCCAACTGCGCACGTGCCACACCGTCATCGGCCCCGAGCTCGCGGCCTTCTTCGACCGCGCCGCGCCGACCTCGCTGGTGGCCTTCGCGGAGCGCAATCCGGGGGAGGTCATCGTGGTCGACTGGCAGGTGGTGCTCGACGGCGCCACGCGCGACGGCGCCCTCTCCCCCGCCGGCATCCGCCAGTACCGCGACTACATCACGGGTACCGTGTGCCGATCCCGCGCCCTCACCCGCGCCGACGCCACTGCCCTCGGCGCGGCCGACGACGCCGCGGTACCCGGGCTCACGCTCGACCAGATCACGGGCACCGGCCGCAACGTCATCAACGTCATGCGCCCCGACCGCCTGCGGGCCATCTACGAGGGCGTGCCCGACGAACAACGCGATCCCGGCGCGTGGTGCATGTTCGACCGCGACGCCACCCTGCAGTCGAACTGGGACAACAGCGACTCCTCGAGCCCCTGGCGAAACGGCTTCGACTACACCGCGGCCCGAACGAGCCTGTTCCGCGCGCAGGCCGACTGGCTGGCATCCGACCGGCCGCGCGCCGGCGCATTCCACGTGACCCAGAACATCTGGAACGTGAACCCCGACGGCGCGAAGGGAATCTTCAACACGCTCGCCCGACGCGGCCTGAAGGACTGGACCGAGGTCGACCTTCGCCCCTTCCTGAGGAGCGGCTTCATTGACGCCTACCTCGCGCCCGACGCGCCCGGCGTGGCCGCCCGCCTCGGCAACGCGAACATCCTCATGACCGACTTCGTGGGGACCGACCCCTCGGGCGCGGTGTTCGATCAGGTGGCTCGGCCGTGGATCGCCCTCAACTTTCGGAAGTTTGACGTGGCTGCCTGCCCGTGGGCCTAGGAAGTGCCGAGGGCGCGCATCCCCGCCACGCTTGGCATCATCAGCCGTGCACTTCGGGCGCGTAGCTCAGCTGGTCAGAGCAGGGGACTCATAATCCCTGGGTCGCAGGTTCGAGTCCTGCCGCGCCCATTCGGTTGTGCAGGCGTTTCGCTTGCTACTTCCCGCCCACACCGCGGGCAGCACAGGCAGGGCTCGCCTAGATTTGGCATATCGGCCCCCGCGACCCCAGTCCCCGTTCCTCCATCCCGACCCCGCGCCGCCGGGTCGCCGGCCGCAGCCCGCGCGTCCTAATGAGCCGCGCCATCCTGCCCGCGGGCGCCCTCGC
>CAIYRJ010000129.1 GCA_903928615.1 uncultured Actinomycetes bacterium
GCCGGCGGGTCGCCGCCAGACCGGCGTGGACCCCCTGCGCGCGCGGCTCGTGCTCGACCTCCTCCTCACGGCCGACCAGGTCGGGGCGAATGCGTCGCTTTTCGCCGACGGGTTGCCGGCCGGGACGCCGATCGCCGAGAAGAACGGCTGGCGCAAGCAGGAGCAGCACGGGGCGGCGATCGCGTACACGCGCCGCGGGCCGGTGATCCTGGTGGTGCTCACCCAGCGTCCCGGTGAGGCGGATCTCGCCGATGCCCGCGAAATAGGGGCCGAGGTGGCCCGCGCCGCGATGAGGACCTGACATGCCGGAAGGGCACACCATCCACCGGGCGGCACGGAAGCAGCGCGAGGGGCTGGCCGGGGACTCCGTGGAGGCATCGTCGCCGCAGGGCAGGTGCGCGGACGGCGCGGCGCTGCTGGATGGCCGGGTGCTCGAGGACATCGAGGCCTACGGCAAGCACCTCTTCTACCGCTTCGAGGATGACCTCCTGCTGCACGTGCACCTGGGGCTGTTCGGCCGGTTCTTCACGCACAAGGGGGATGTCCCGCCGCCGCGTGGGGCGATCCGGCTGCGCCTGATCGGACGCGACGCGACCGTCGACCTGCGCGGGCCGACAGCCTGCGAGATCATCGACGATGACGACGAGTCGCGGCTGCTCGCCCGCCTTGGTCCGGACCCCCTGCGCGCCGACGCCGAGCCGGATCGGGCATGGGATCGCATCTCCCGCAGCAAGCGCGAGATCGGGGCGCTCGTGATGGACCAGTCGGTCATGGCCGGCGTGGGCAACGTCTATCGCGCCGAGGCGCTCCACGTGCTGGGCATCCACCCATCACGGGAGGGCCGCTCCCTCAGCCGCGAGGAGTTCGACGCCCTGTGGGCCACCGTGTGCCGGATGCTCGCCGACGGCGAGCGGGCCGGGCGCATCGTGACCGTCTCCGCAGAGGACGCCGGCGTGCCACGCTCGCGCATCCCCCGCGGGGAGCGCACATACGTGTATCGCCAGTCGTCATGCCGCTCCTGCGGCGGGCCCGTGTCGTCATGGGACCTCGCGGGCAGGCGTTCCTGGGCCTGCGAGTCCTGCCAGGGGTAGGCAGGACTCCCCCGCTTCCGTTGCGAACATCACGGGGACCTAGTCCTCGAAGGAAGGAAACCGCTCCATGGGAACGGGCTCAGCGGGGGATCTGCGGCAGTCTGCCAACGGCATGATGTGGGCCGGGATCCTCGCGATCATCATCGGCATCATCGCGATCGCCGTACCCCAGGTGGCGTCGGTAAGCATCGCCATCCTCGTTGGCATCCTCGTGATCGTTCTTGCGGTCGCATGGCTCTTCGCAGCCATTGGAAGCGGTGCCAGCGGTGGATGGAAGGTGATCGGCATCATCCTCTCCGTACTGCTGCTCATCGGCGGGCTCTGGATCCTCTTCAACCCGATCGACGCCACGGTGGGCCTCACCGCGGTGATCGCCATCGTGTTCATCGTGATGGGCGTCGTGCGCGTGGTCGCCGCCATCGGTGACACGGGCGGCGAGGGTCGTGGACTCCTCGCCTTCGGTGGCATCCTCGCCATCATCATCGGCATCCTCATCGCCGCGGACTGGCCGAGCTCGGCAGCGTGGGCCATCGGCCTGCTCGTGGGCATCCAGTTCCTGTTCGATGGCCTCGGCCTCGTGCTGATGTCCTCGGCAGCCAAGCGGGCGATCGGCCGCTGAACGGAATCCCCCCGCCGGTGCCTCCGGGTACCGGCGGGGCGTTTTCCTGAAATTTGGGATTTCCTTACACCGACGGCCGCGCGGGCTGCTTTCATGTGCAAGCAATCGCTGCGTTCCCGGACCAATCACGTAACGACGTCGGAGAGCCATGGCCGTAACCGTCCAGAATCCCCCGATTACCGCGCCTGAAGCGCTCGCGCTTCTCGGGGCATCCTCGGAGCAGACCAGCACCGGTCGCCGCAACCGCGCGCTCATCGCGCTGCTGTGGCGTGCGGGCCTCAGGCCCGGTGAGGCCCTTGCGCTCACCCCCCGGGACATCGACCTCGATGCCCGGTCGCTGGCCGTCGGGGACCGGGTAGCGGGCATCGACGACCTCGCCGTGGTCGAGATCGGGCGCTGGCTGGATCGGCGCGCCGAGGCCGGTCTCGCGGAGGACGGTCCGTTCGTGTCCACCC
>CAIYRJ010000130.1 GCA_903928615.1 uncultured Actinomycetes bacterium
CCACGACCCGCAAGCCTAGGACGAGAACGGGTGGATGAGGCCGAGGACGGCTGCTGCCACGATGAGCAGCACGCCCACGAGCACCAGGAACTTCCCGAGGCCCAGCGCCGTGCGCAGCAGCAGCCGGAGGACCAGCAGCACCACGCCTGCCACCAGCAGGCCGATCGCGATGTTCAACAGCATCAGCGGCTCCCCGCGTCGAGTGCCGCGCGCACCGCGGCCGTGAGCGCCGCCACGTCGCGCGGCACCCTCGCCACGGCCATGGCCCCGCGCCAGTCCATGTCGGCCACCGCATCCAGCGGCATGCCGTGCTCGTCGGTGACGATCACCCCGGCCTCGTTGGCGATGAGGATCGCCGCGGCGATGTCCACGATACGCCCCGGCCGCAGCACCGCGAGCCCGTCGAGGCGCCCGAGCGCCACGTACTCGATCGACAGCGCCAGCGATCCCAGGCTGCGGATGCGACTGGCGTGCGCCAGATGATCCATCGCGGCCGTGAGCCTGCGCGGCGACGCGCCCTCCACCACCGTGAGCCACAGCCCGCGGTAGTCGCGCGTGCGCATGGGCTGGCCATCCACCATCACGCCCTCGCCGCGCACCGCCACCACCGTCTCGCCGGTGCCCATGTGGCGCAGCAGGCCCACGCGCACGTCCGACAGCCGGGGCCCGTCGGTGACCGCCAGCGACACCGCGAACTCCGGCAGTCCGCGCCGCGCATTGCGGCTGCCGTCGATGGGGTCGACGATCACCAGCGCGCCGCCCCCGCCGAACGACCGCTCCCCGACCTCCTCGGAGATCAGGTCGAATCGCATGCCCTCGGCGTGCGCCTCCTCGAGCACCGTGATGATCGCCGCCTCGGCGTCGCGGTCGATCACCAGCGTGGTGTCGCCGCCCTGCCCTTGGCCCACCTCGGTGCCCCGCTCGTGCGGGGGGATGAGCGCCACTGCCGCGGCCGCCCGGTCGGCGGCCCGGGTAAGGACGTCCACCCAGGCGGCGTCCGAGGCGTCAGTCGGCCAGCGGCTGGAAGGCAACGCCCGTGAGGAGCTTGGGGAAGAAGTAGGTCGACTTCTGGGGCATCACGCCGCCCTCCTCCGCCACGGCCGCCACCTGCTCGGTGGGGATGTGGCGCACGATGAGCGCGGCGGCGGCGCGGCCGGATCGCACGGCGTCCCAGGCGTCGCGGGAGTCCTTGGTGTAGCTGAGCAGGCCCTCGTGCGCGAGGTGCGCCTGGTCGCCACCCAGCGCTGGCACCAGGAGGTCGCGCTCGAGCACCGCGAGGTCGAGCCGCTCCGCGGCCGTTGCGCCCCCGCGCGGCGTGGTGAGCAGCATGGCCCGGTCGGGAAGCACCAGCCCGGCGGCCACCTGATCTGCGGGCGCGGCGGCCAGCGCGGCCTCGAGGGCGTCGAGTGAGTCGTCCAGCGGGGTCACGTCCAGGTGCTCCTCGGCGCCCGCGGGCCACTCCTTCAGCACGCGGTGCGTCGGCAGCACAACCAGCCCGTCGTCGTCGAGCGAGGTGAGGCCCATCAGCACGAAGTCGTAGGCCCGGTCGCCGTCGGCATCGCCATCGGCGCCGCCGACGCCATCCTCGGCGCGCCGCTCGGCCTGGTAGGCCAGGGCGGTCTCGTAGCGGTGGTGCCCGTCGGCGATGAGGATCCACCGGCCAGCCAGCGCCTGCTCGATCGCCGCGAGGCGGTCGGCGTCGGTGATGGTCCAGAG
>CAIYRJ010000131.1 GCA_903928615.1 uncultured Actinomycetes bacterium
ACCCGCACGCGCGGCAGCTGCGAGAGGGAGTCGGCCCGCAGCACGGATCCGCCCTCGGTCGTGTAGCCCAGCAGGTAGCCGGCCTTCTCCACGGACGCGGCCGATGCCGCGTCATTTCGGCCGGCCGGGTAGCAGAACCACCTCACCGGGTGGCCCAGCACCTTCTCGAGCTCCTTGCGCGATTGCGTGAGCTGCTGCGCACGGGATGACTCGCTGAGCGACGGCAACTCGAGGTGGTCGACCGTGTGCGAGCCGATGTCCATGCCGGCGGCGCTCAGCCGGCGGATCTGCTGCGCCGTGAGGAACGCGCGCTCGCCGATGCGGCTCGAGATGATGAAGAAGGTTCCCGGCCATCCCAGGGGCTCGAGCACCGGCAGGACATCCTTCACGGCGTCCACGTAGCCGTCGTCGAACGTGAGCACCACGGGCTTCTTCGGCAGGGCGGCGCCATCCTCGATGGCCCGGAAGAGCTCCGCCTGGCTGATGGCCGTGTATCCGTTGCGCTTGAGCCAGGCCATCTGCTCGCGGAACTGCGCGGGGGTGACCGTGAGGTCGTACGAGGTGGCGTTCGTGGCCGTCGACATCGGCGCGACACGGTGGTACATGAGCACCGGGACGGTCACCTTCTGCCGCGCCGGATTGCCCGACGCCGCGAGGCCGAAGTCGCGCTCGTGGGCGGCACGCGGGCTCGTGACCTCCTTTGCTGCCGTGGTGGCGGCGGTGCTGGTGGTGGTCGCGGTCGCGGTCGCGTCAGCCGCGGTGCTGGTGGCGCCCGGCGCCGCACCGGAATCCGCGGGCGCAGGTTCGGCCTGAGCCACCTCGGTGCCGGACGATCCCCCGCGCAGGCTCCATCCGGGGTTGACTGCCCAGGCCACCGCCAGCACGGCGGCCACCGTGATCACCGACCAGTAGGCCACGTTGCGTCGGCGCTTAGCGGCCCGCGCGCGGGCCTGCTCGCGCCGCCTCGCCGATCGGTCGTCCTGGGGAGGGCCGTCCATCGGGGTGGCAGCCTAGTGCGGCCTCAGGCGTCCACGATCGCGCGCAGGCGCGCGATGACCTCCAGCGGCTCGGGCGTGGCAGCCGACACCACCACGGTGGTCACCCCGGCATCGGCGAGGCCGTGGATGCGCGCGGCCACCTGATCGGGGGCGCCCACCAGCGCCAGCGAATCGATCATCGCCTCGGTCACCTCAGCCTCGGCGTCGCGCGGGCGGCCGCCAAGCGCCGCATCGGCGATGGCCGCGCACTCGGCGGCGAACCCCATCGCGGATACCGCATCGCGGTAGAAGTTGCGCTCGCGCGACCCCATCGACCCCACGTAGAAGGCGATCTCGCGGCGCGCTGCCGCCCGCGCGGCCTCGGCGCCCTCGCCATCGCCCACCCAGCACACCGCCGAAGCCATGATGCCCATGGGGCCGAGCGCGGGGTCGCGGCGCTCCGCCCCCCGGGCGAGGGCGTCCGCCCACGGCCCGCGGATGGCCTCGGGCGTAGCGAACAACGGCCACCATCCGTCTGCGAGCTCGGCGGCCAGGCGCACCCCGCCGGGCGCCAGCGCGGCCACCACGATGGGCACGCGCTCGCGCTCAGGCCGGGTGATCATGCGGAGCGGCCTGCCCATGCCGGTGCCCTCGCCCGGCGGCAGCGGAACGGGCCGCGGGCCATCCACTTCGAGCACGTCGCGCTGCCACGCCATACGGCATGCCGTGATGACCTCGCGCAGCTCGCCCAGCGGGCGATCGAACGCAACGCCGTGCCAGCCCTCCACCACCTGCGGGCCGGACGTGCCGAGCCCGGCGATGGCGCGGCCGCCCGATAGCGCATCGGCTCCCGCGATGGTCTGCGCGATGAGCGCAGGGCTGCGGGAGTACACGGGCAGCACGGCGCCGATGGAAATGCGCTCCGTGCGGGCGGCGATGGCCCCCATGAGCGAAGGGGCGTCGAAGCCCCACGTCTCGGGAATCCACGCCTCATCCGCCCCCGCCGCCTCGGCACGCGCCACGAGGTCGAGCGATGCGCGCGGATGCGCCATGTGGTCGAGTGAAAGCCCGATTCGCACGGGGCGATCGTACGCGGCGCCACCGCTGCCGATGGCATCGCGTCGATGCTTGACCCGATCCCAATATCCGCGCTGGACATGCGTCCGTATGCGCGTCTACATTCGGTCCGTTTCATCTCCCGGGCGGATGCTTCGAATCGCCCTCCTGTCCACGCGACGATCGGCGATTAACTGAGCACCGCAGCAGAGCAGGCCAGCACGGCGCGGGCGCGATCGCTCGCGGCCCTCCGGGCCATGATGAGCGCGCGCTGGATCGATGCGGTGGAAGAGGAGCTCGTGCAGCGCGGCGAGGCCTTCTTCCAGCTCGGCGGCGCAGGGCACGAGGCATCGGCGGTGCTCGCCGACCACCTGGGCCCACAGGACTGGCTGCAGCCGCATTACCGATCGCGCGCGCTGCTGGTGCGGCGCGGCATCGAGCCCGAGCGGTTCTTCAATGGCCTGCTCTCCACCGCAGGATCCGACTCCGCTGGTCGGCAGATGCCCGCATTCCTGCACGACCCCGAGCTTCACGTGCTCCCCATGACCGTGCCCACGGGCAACGGGCTGCTGCACGCCGTGGGCGTGGCACGCGAGGTGGCGCACCACCCCGACCGCCCCATCGTGATGGCAGGCGTGGGCGACGGCACCACCCAGCAGGGCGAGGTGATGGAGGCCATCGCGGAGGCCGCGCGCGAGGGCCTGCCCGTGCTCTTCTGGATCGAGGACAACGGCTACGCGATCTCCACCCACACGAGCGGCCGGACCATCTACGACACGGTCACCGGGCCCGCGGGCGAGTTCCTCGGCGCGCCGATCGTGCGCGCGGACGGCCGCGACCCGATGTCGCTCGACATCGTGGCGGCGCGTGCCGTGCAGGACGTCCGCGAGGCCCGGCGCCCGGTGGTGCTGGTGGCCCAGGTGGAGCGCCTCACCCATCACACCAACGCCGATGACGAGTCGGTGTACCGCACCGACGCCGAGCGTGCGGCCGCGCGGGCGGGCGACCCCATCGCGGCGCTCCGCGACAACCTGATCGCCGAGGGCGTGCCGGCCGACGACCTGGTGGCCCTCGACCGCGAGGTGGAGGCCGAGGTGCGCGCGGCCGCCGCCCGCGCCATCGCCGCGGACGACCCCGTGGTATCGCGACGGGCCATCCGCCCGGTGTCAACCGACGTGATCGCGCGTGCCAGCGCGCCCGCCGAGCCGGCCGACGGACCCCCGCGCACCATGCTCGAGGCCATGCGCGACGTGCTGGCGCGGCGCCTGGAGACCGACGAGCGGGTATCGCTCACGGGCCAGGACATCGAGGACCCCAAGGGCGACGTGTTCGGCCTCACGCGAGGGCTGTCGACCGCCCACCCCGGGCGGGTCACCAACGCGCCGCTCAGCGAGTCGACCATCGTCGGCACCGCGATCGGCCGCGCCCTCGCCGGAGGGCGCCCGGTGGCGATGGTGCAGTTCGCCGACTTCCTCCCGCTCGCCTACAACCAGATCGCGTCGGAACTGGCCACCATCTACTGGCGCACGGCCGGCGCATGGTCGGCTCCCGTGGTGATCCTCGCCCCATGCGGTGCGTACCGGCCGGGCCTCGGTCCGTTCCACGCCCAGACGATGGAGGCCACCTTCGCCCACATCCCCGGGCTCGACGTGGCCATGCCCAGCACCGCGGAGGATGCCGCGGGGATGCTCGAGGCCGCCCTCGACGGCGACCGTCCCACGCTCATCCTCTACCCGAAGACCTGCCTCAACGACCCGCTGCGCGCGTCGCGCGTGCAGGGCGCGCACCGGCCCGTGGTGCCCGGCCACGCCGCGGTGCGCCACCGCGGCGATGACGTCACCATCGTGGCGTGGGGCTCCACCGCCCCCATCGCCGAGCGCGCGGCCGCGGTGCTCGATGCCGCGGGCGTGGGCGTGGACCTCATCGACCTGCGCGGCATCGCCCCGTGGGACATGGAGGCCGTCACCGCCAGCGCCGCGCGCACGCGACGCCTCGTGGTGGTGCACGAGGACAACCTCACGGGCGGATTCGGCGCGGAGGTGGTGGCGCACGTGTCCGACCACCTCGAGGGCGAGCTCACCACGCGGCGCATCGCGCGACCGGACACCTGGGTTCCCAACAACTACGTGAACCAGCTCGAGGTGCTGCCGTCCACCCGCGACGTGGTGGAGGCCGTGGCCGCGATGATCGGCGGCCTCGAGGTGACCGAGGCCGAGGGCGCGCAGGAGGTGGACGGCGTGCTGGCCGTGGAGGCCACCGGGTCGAGCCCGGCCGACCAGCAGGTGATGGTGGTCGAGTGGCTCGTGGCCGAGGGCGATACCGTCACCGAGGGCCAGGTGATCGCCGAGGCCGAGGGCGACAAGGCCACGTTCGAGCTGGCGGCCCCTGCGGCGGGCGAGATCTTCGGCCTGCACGAGGAGCTGGAATCGGTGCCCGTGGGGACGGTGCTCGCGAGCATCACGCTGGCGCCCGGCGCCGCCGCCGCGCGGCGCCGCATGCCGCTCGAGCCCACCCTGCGCGTGCGGCGAGTGCCGGGACATCAGCCCTCGCCGCTTCGCGCGGCGGCACCCGCCCCGGCGGCCACAGCCCTGCCGGTGGGCCTGTCGGGCTTCGCGGTGCGCGCGGGCGGGCGCATCCTCACCAACGCCGACATCGCCGCGCGCTTCCCCGGACGCACCGAGGCCGACATCGTGCGGCGCACGGGAATCCGCCAGCGCCCCGTGCTCGCCCCCGGCGAGGACATCTCCGCGCTGGCGGCCAGGGCCGCGCGCGAGGCGCTCGAGGCCGAGGGCATGGTGCTCGGCGACCTCGAGGCCATCATCGCCGCCACCGGCACGCCCACGCGCCTGAGCCCGTCGGTGGCCTGCCTCGTGCAGAACGCGCTGGCCGAGGCCGATGGCCCCGCCGACGTCGCGGCAAGCGACGTCTCCGCTGCGTGCTCGGGCTACCTCTACGCCATGCAGTCGGCGCACGACATGCTGCAGCAGCGGCCCGAGGCGTCGGTGCTGGTGATCACGGCCGAGGCCATGA
>CAIYRJ010000132.1 GCA_903928615.1 uncultured Actinomycetes bacterium
CACCTCGAGCAGGTGGGGGCGCGAGCTCTGCGCGCCAAGCGACACGCGCGTCACCCCGGCGCCTGCCAGCACGGCGGCCAGGTCATCGTCCAGCGTCTCGGGGTTGGCCTCCACGGTCACCTCGGCGCCGGGCGCGAGCATGGGCGCGATGGCTCCGAGCAGGCGGGCGAGCCGGTCGGCGCCCATGAGCGTGGGCGTGCCGCCGCCCAGGTACACGGTGTCGAGCGCGCCGAGCACCGCGCGCTCGCGCCCGAGCTCGGCCAGCACGGCCTCGAGATAGGCGTCACGGGCGTCCTCGCGCCCCACCTCCACCACGAACGCGCAGTACCCGCACCTGGAGGCGCAGAACGGCAGGTGCACGTACAGGTGCGCGACCCCCGCGGGATCGCCGGCGGTCACTGCCCCGATGCCCCGTCCAGCTGCAGCACGGCCAGGAAGGCCTCCTGCGGCACCTCGACGCTGCCGACGTGCTTCATGCGCTTCTTGCCTTCCTTCTGCTTCTCGAGCAGCTTGCGCTTGCGGCTGATGTCGCCGCCGTAGCACTTGGCCAGCACGTCCTTGCGCTTCGCCTTCACCGTCTCGCGGGCGATGATCTTCCCGCCGATCGCGGCCTGCACCGGCACCTCGAACATCTGGCGCGGGATGGTCTCCTTCAGCCGCTCCACCAGGCCCTTGCCGCGGGCATAGGCGCTGTCGCGGTGCACGATCATCGAGAGGGCGTCCACCGGCTCGCCGGCGAGCAGGATGTCCAGCTTCACGAGCGGGCTCTGGCGGTAGCCGATGGGGTCGTAGTCGAGCGACGCGTAGCCCCGGGTGCGCGACTTCAGCTGGTCGTAGAAGTCGAGCACGATCTCGGCGAGCGGCATGTCGTACACCACCTGCTGGCGGTTCTCGATGGGGGTCATGGTCACGAAGTTCCCGCGGCGCTCCTGGCAGAGCCCCATCACCGCGCCCACGAAGTCCTGCGGCACCAGCATGGTGCAGCGCACGTAGGGCTCCTCGATCTGCTCGATGTGGTTGGGGCTGGGCAGGTCGACCGGCGAGCGCACCTCGAGCATCTCGCCCGACGTGGTGGTGACCTCGTACTCCACGTTCGGCGTGGTGGTGATGAGGTCGAGGTCGTACTCGCGCTCGAGCCGCTCGCGGATGATGTCCATGTGCAGCAGGCCGAGGAACCCGCAGCGGAATCCGAAGCCGAGCGCCTGCGAGGTCTCGGGCTCCCACACCAGCGAGGCGTCGTTGAGCGACAGCTTCTCGAGTGCGTCGCGAAGGTCGGGGTACTCATCGGCGTCCACCGGGAACAGCCCGCAGAAGACCATGGGCTTGGCCTCGCGGTAGCCCGGCAGGGCCTCGGCGGCCGCGGACGCCGTGAGCGTGAGGGTGTCCCCCACGCGCAGGTCGACGAGGCTCTTGAGGCCCGTGACGATGTAGCCGCTCTCCCCCGCCGCGAGGTGCCCGATGGGGGTCATCGCGGGCGACATCACCCCCACCTCCTCCGCCGCGAAGTCGGAGCCGGTGGCCATGGCGCGCACCTGCTGGCCGGTCTTCAGCTCGCCGTCCATCACCCTCACGAAGGCCACGACGCCCCGGTACTGGTCGTACACGGAGTCGAACACCAGCGCGCGCAGGGGCGCGTCGGGGTCACCGGCCGGAGGGGGCACGCGGTTCACGATCGCCTCGAGCACGTCCCTGACGCCCTGGCCTGTCTTGGCCGAGATGCGCAGCACGTGCTCCGGGTCGTCGCCGATGAGGTCGGCGAGCGCCCGGGCATGCAGGTCGGGGTCGGCGGCCGGGAGGTCGATCTTGTTGAGCACCGGCACCAGCTCGAGGTCGCCCTCGATGGCCAGGTAGGCGTTGGCGAGCGTCTGCGCCTCGATGCCCTGGCTGGCGTCCACCACGAGCAGCGCGCCCTCGCACGCCGCGAGGCTGCGCGAGACCTCGTACGAGAAGTCCACGTGCCCGGGCGTGTCGATCAGGTTGAGCTGGTACGTGTCGCCGTCATCTGCCGTGTACAGCACCCTCACGGCCTGGGCCTTGATGGTGATGCCGCGCTCGCGCTCGAGGTCCATGGAGTCGAGCACCTGCTCGCGCATGTCGCGGTCGCTGATGGCCCCGGTGAGCTGGAGGATGCGATCCGCCAGCGTCGACTTGCCATGGTCGATGTGGGCGATGATGGAAAAATTGCGTATGTGCTGCATGTGAGGCGGCTGATCCAGCAAAAAGGGGCACCCTGGAAATCCCGGAGTGCCCCGACAGTGTCCGTAACCCGGTGTATTTTAGCGGATTTTAAGCAAGTAA
>CAIYRJ010000133.1 GCA_903928615.1 uncultured Actinomycetes bacterium
AGGCCTTGTCGGGCTCGAGCTTCTTGGCCTGCTCGAGCGCAACGGCCGCGGGATGGAAGTCACGCGTCTCCATGAGCTCCATGCCCCGCTGGAACCACTCGTATGCGCCCACGCCCTCGCTCACGACCTTCACGATACCGCCTCGTGAGGCGCTGCTGCAGGGCCTGCGTTCCCATGCCGCCCCCCCGCACGGCAGCGCCGGCGGGCGAACCGGACCCGGCTAGGCGCGGCTTGGCATGGCCTCGACGAGCGGCGTGGCGGCGTCGAGGATGCGCTCCGCGCACTGGCGCTTGCTCATGCGCGGCAGTGCCTGCTCCGACTCGCCCGGCCCGATGATGGTGATGATGTTGTCGGCGCCCTCGAACGCCGCTCCGTCCACCGCTGCGTCGTTGTGCACCACGATGTCCACCGACTTGCGCTGGCGCTTGCCGCGCGCCCGCTCGAGCCCCTTCGGCCCGTGCTCGGCCGCGAAGCCCACGAGCACCTGGTCCTCGCGCAGGGCGGAGAGCTCGGCGAGGATGTCCGTGGTGCGCTCCATCTGCACCGTGAGGGCGTCCGACTTGCTCTTGTCGAGCTTCCCCGAGGCGGCATCGACCGGGCGGTAGTCGGCCACGGCGGCGCACATGATGAGCATGTCGCAGGCGGGGAACTCCGCGCGGCAGGCGTCGCGCATCGCCGCGGCCGTGGGCGCGTCGACGTAGCGGATCCCCGGCTCGCGGGGCAGGTCGACATTCGCCTGCACCACCACCACATCAGCGCCGCGGTCGCGAGCCGCGGCCGCGAGGGCCCACCCCATGCGTCCGCTCGAGCGGTTCCCGACATACCGCACGGCATCGATCGGCTCGCGGGTGCCCCCGGCCGAGATCAGCACCGTGGTGCCGGCGAGGTCGCGCGCGACCGAGCCACCGGCGAGCACGGCCTCGACGGCCTCGACGATCGTCATGGGCTCGGCGAGCCGGCCGGGGCCGACCGCCCCGTCGGCGAGGAGGCCGCTCTCCGGATCAACGAGGTGCACGCCATCGGCGCGGAGCATCTCGATGTTGCGCGCGGTCGCCGGGTGCAGCCACATCGAGGTGTTCATGGCCGGCGCCACGACCACGGGCCCGCGGAAGGCCAGGTAGCACGACGTGAGCAGGCTGGTGGCCGACCCGCTGGCCATCTGCGAGATGGTGTTCGCCGATGCCGGCGCCACCAGCATGAGGTCCTTGCCGCCATTCACGTCGAGGTGGTGGTAGCCCGGCTGCTCGGAGTCACCGAACAGGTGCGTGCCCACCTCGCGCCCCGAGAGCGCGGCGAACGACGCGCTGCCCACGAACCGCTCGGCGGTGTGGGTCATCACCACGCTCACGCCGTGCCCCTGGCGCTGGAGGATGCGCAGCACGTCGAGGCTCTTGTAGGCGGCGATGCCGCCCGTCACGCCCATGAGGATCTCGGCCACGCCCGGAAGGCTAGCCCCGCTCCTCCCATCGTGCGAAATCCGGCGTGCAAAGTCGCCGGCGTGCACCCCACCTCGAATACCTGGACGGCCAGGGGCTCCGACTTCGGCCTCCTCCCTTCTGAACGGTCGTTCGACCGAAGTCGGAGCCCCTGCCCTGCGCGGTGCCGCGCAGGGGGGCGTCGGCGGGGGTGACCCATGCACGACGGTGCGCAGGCCGGGGGGCGGCGATTTCGCCTGAACGACCGTTCAGAAGGGAGGAAGGCGATATCGCCGCCCCCCGGCCGTGGAATGTCAGGGCAACGGCATCCCGAACCCCGGCACCCCGACCCGGCACGGAGCGCTAGGCGGCGTCCATCTCGGCGTCGATGACGGAGACGAGCTCGGCGGTGGCCCGGTCGACGTGGTCGTTGAGGATGACGTGGTCGAACTCCTCGCGCGCCGCCACCTCGGTGCGGGCCACCTCGAGGCGCGCCTCGATCTCCTCCTCGGCGTCGGTGGCGCGGTCGCGCAGGCGTCGCGCGAGCTCCTCGAGGGACGGCGGCTCGATGAACACCGACACCGATTCGGGCCGCACCCGGCGCACGTTGCGCGCGCCCTGCAGCTCGATCTCGAGGATCACCGAGCGGCCGGTTCCCATGATCCGGTCGAGCTCGCTGTTCAGGGTGCCGTAGCGGTTGCCCGCGAACTCCGCGTGCTCGAGGAATGCCCCTTCATCCACCAGGCGGGCGAATTCCGCCCTGCTCATGAAGTGGTATTCGCGGCCGTCGACCTCTCCGGGGCGCTTCGCGCGGGTGGTCACCGACACCGCCACGGCCAGGTCGGGGATGCGCTGCAGCGCACCCTTGATGAGGGTTCCCTTGCCGGCGCCGGAGGGACCCGACACCACGAACACGCGGGGGCGGCGGGCTACCGGAGGCGAAGGAGATCGACCAGCTCGCCCCGCTGCCGGTCGGAGAGCCCCCCGAGGGTCTTGCCCTGGGAGATGCGGCACTGGTTGAGCAGGCGGGTGGCCTTGACCTTCCCGTACTTCGGCGCCGCGACGATCATGTCGAACACCTTCGCGGTCAGCACGTAGTCGGGGGGCGACTCGATGACCTGGTCCACGGAGAGCGCGCCGGACTTCAGGTCGCGCTTGAGCTGGGCCCGCAGCGACCGGATCTCGTTCGCCCGGCGAAGGGCGTCCATCCTCTGGTCGAGAGATCTCTGGGGTGTCTGCCCGGCCTTTGAGGGAGTCGCCATCGGCGCGACTGTACCCGCCTCCCCCCGCCCGTGCCAAGAGGCCACCCGGGCGGGCCTGACACACGTGTCACCCGATCACGAGATCCTGCAGTGCGACGGGTGCGACGACCGCGGGGTCGACCCCGAGCGACTGGGCGCCGGCCTCCGCGGCCTCGATCGTGGTGATGCACGGCACTCCCGCGCGCACCGCGGCACGGCGGATGATCGCGCCGTCGGCGCGATCTCCCCGCCCGCTCGGGGTGCACACCACCATGGCCACCTCGCCGCCCAGGATGAGGTCGGCCACGTGGGGCGGGCCATCGGAGATCTTGTTCACCTCGCGCACGGGAATGCCCGCGGCGGCGACCGCCTTCGCGGTGCCGCCGGTGGCCACGATGTCGAGCCCGGCCGCATGGATGTCCGCCGCGAGGCGGGCCACACGGGGCTTGTCCTCGTCCCGCACCGAGAGGAACACGGTGCCGGAACGCGGCAGCGCCTGGCGCGCCCCGCGCTGCGCCTTCGCGAACGCCTCGGTGAACGTGGCACCGATTCCCATCACCTCACCGGTGGAGCGCATCTCGGGCCCGAGCACCGGGTCCGCCCATGGGAAGCGGGCAAACGGGAGCACGGCCTCCTTCACGGCCACGTGGTTCATCGTGCGGCCGGTGGGCAGCCCGAGGTCACCGATGCTCTCCCCGAGCATGAGCCGCACGGCATGCCGCACCACCGGCACGCCCGTGGCCTTCGCCACGAACGGCACGGTGCGCGACGCGCGCGGATTCGCCTCGATCACGTACGCGGTGCCGTCGCGCAGGGCGAACTGCACGTTGAGGAGGCCCTTCACCCCGATGGCCTCCGCGAGCAGCGCAGCCTGCCGGCGCACGTCGGCGTCGGCAGCGTCGCCGATCCCCTGCGGGGGGAGGACGCACGCCGAATCGCCGGAATGCACGCCCGCCTCCTCCACGTGCTCCATCACGCCGGCGATCCAGGTGCTCTCGCCATCGGAGAGCGCATCGACGTCGATCTCGGTGGCGCCCGCGAGGAAGCGATCCACCATCACGAGGCCGCGAGGCTTCTCCTTCGCCATCCATGCGCGCAGCTCCTCGGGCCCCGAGACGATGGCCATGGCCCGGCCCCCGAGCACGTACGACGGACGCACGAGGGCGGGATACCCGACGTCCTCGGCCGCCGCGAGAAGGTCGGCCTCGCCCTCGGCCATGGCCCACGGCGGCGCCTTCAGGCCCAGGTCACCCAGCAGGGCGCCGAACCGGCCCCTGTCCTCGGCCATGTCGATCGCCTCGGGCGACGTGCCGAGCACGTTCACGCCCGCCGCCTTCAGCGGGGCTGCGAGGCGCAGCGGGGTCTGGCCACCGAGCTGCGCAATCACTCCGAGCGGCTTCTCGGCCTGGCAGATGTCGAGCACGGCATCGAGGGTGACTGGCTCCATGTAGAGGCGATCGCTCACCCCGTGATCAGTGGAGACCGTCTCGGGGTTGCAGTTGATCATGATCGCCGCGTAGCCAAGCTCCTGGGCCGTCATGGCGGCGTGCACGCAGCAGTAGTCGAACTCGATGCCCTGCCCGATGCGGTTGGGCCCCGAACCCAGCACCACCACCGAGGGGCGATCCAGCGGCGTGGACTCGCCCTCCGTGCCGAAGGTGCCGTAGTAGTACGGGGTGATCGCCGCGAACTCCGCGGCGCAGGTGTCAACCGCCCGGTAGGAGGGGCGCACGCCCAGGGCATGACGCCTCTGCCCCACCTCGGCCTCGCTCGCGCCGGTGCGCGCCGCGATGTCCCGGTCGGTCAGGCCACGGCGCCGGGCATCGAGCATCTGGTCGTGGTCAATGCGCTCGAGGTCGTCCGGAAGGTCCGCGGCGGCGGTCGCCAGCGCAACGATCTCGTGGGTGAACCACCGGTGCACCCCCGTCGACTCGTGCAACTGCTCGGCGGTTGCGCCACGGGCGGCGGCCCACATCATGAGCACGAAGCGGTCCCACGACGGCTAGCGCAGGCGCTCGAGGGCATCCTCCACGGAGGACGGCTCATCGATGCGGGCGTCGAGCTCGCGCGCGGAGAGCGCCTTGCCCAGCGCCTCGCCGAAGGTGCGCCCGAGCGCGAGCACCTCCCC
>CAIYRJ010000134.1 GCA_903928615.1 uncultured Actinomycetes bacterium
GACCGTGACCTCACGGTGCTGCGCCGCACGTCGATCGGCTTCATCTTCCAGTCGTTCAACCTGCTCCCGATGATCAGCGCGCGCGAGAACGTGGCCCTTCCGCTGCGCATCGCGGGCGAGGGCGACATCGATGACCGCGTGGAGGCCGTGCTGGCCGATGTCGGGCTCTCCGACCGCGCCACCCACCGGCCTGCCGAGCTCTCGGGCGGCCAGCAGCAGCGCGTGGCCATCGCCCGTGCGCTGGTGAGCGAGCCCACGGTCATCTTCGCCGATGAGCCCACGGGCAACCTCGACTCCGCGAGCGGGCAGGAGATCCTCGACCTGCTGCGCCGTGCGGTGGACGAGGGCGGGCGCACCGTGGTGATGGTCACGCACGACCCGCGCGCGGCCAGCGTGGCCGACCGCGTGGTGCTGCTGTCCGACGGCCGCGTGGTGATGGACCGGTTGGGCATGGACGCCGACCAGGTGTACGACGCCGTGCGCACGCTCGACCCGGCGTGACCCGACTCATCCTTGCCGGGCTGCGCCAGCGCAAGCTGCGCGCGGGGCTCACCGCCATCGCGATCCTGCTGGGCGTCGCGATGGTGACCGGCACGCTGGTGCTCACCAGCCAGATCACCCGCGCCTTCGACGAGATCTTCCAGGCCGCCAACTCGGGCGTGGACGTGCGCGTGTCGCCCCGCGTCGACTTCGAATCGGGCGGCCTTCGCAACGTGCCCACCCTGCCCGAGTCGATGGTGGCCACCGTGCAGGGCGTGGACGGCGTGAAGAAAGCCGTGCCCGAGCTCGCGGCGCTGGGCTCGCCGGTGGTGAACGGCGAGTACGTGCAGTCGACGGGCGCGCCGTCGTTCGTGTTCTCGCTCACGCCCGATCCCTTCCGGGCCACGCAGCTCGCCTCGGGGCAGTACCCGACGAAGGACGGCGAGGTGGCCGTGAACGAGGGGCTGGCCTCGTCGCAGGGCCTCTCGGTGGGCTCGAAGCTGGGCGTGGCCACCCGCACCGGCGTGAAGGACGTGACCCTCACGGGAACCGTCACCTTCGCCAACGTGTCGTCCATCGGCGGCACGACCATCGTCATCGCCACGAAGGACGACGTGCAGCGCTGGTTCGGGCTCGAGGGCCGCGTCAACTCCATCGCCGTGCAGGCGCAGCCGGGGGTTAATCCAGCGGCGCTGGCGCGGCGCATATCGGCCGAGCTCCCGAATGGCGTGGAGGTGCGCACGGGCCAGCAGGACGCCGCCGACCAGGCGCAGCAGACCACCGAGGCCATCAACACCTTCCTGCGGCCGGCGCTCCTGGCGTTCGGCGTGATCGCGCTGTTCGTGGGCGCGTTCATCATCTTCAACACGTTCACCATCACGGTGGCGCAACGACTTCGCGAGCTCGGGCTGCTCCGCACGATCGGGGCGAGCCGCCGGCAGGTGATGGCATCCGTGGTGGGCGAGGCCTTCGTCATCGGCCTGGTCGCCGGCGTGGTGGGGCTGTTCGCGGGATACGGATTTGCAGCCCTGCTCGTATGGGTGTTCGACATCCTGCTGCCGGGCGGGATACCCGTGGCATCGGCGCAGCTGTCGCTGGGTGTGGCGCTCACGGCCCTGCTCGTGGGCGTGGTGGTGAGCGTGGTGGCGGCGCTCATCCCCGCCGTGCGCGCCAGCCGCGTGCCGCCCGTGGCCGCGCTGCGCGAGGGGGCCGAGATTCCGCGCGGCCGGTTCTCGCGCTTTGCCCCGGTGGTGTCGGGGCTCATCGGCGTGGGTGGCATCGCGATCATCGTGCTGGCACTGCAATCGCAGGGCGCCGCCACGCAGCGCCTGCTCGTGATGGCGCTCGGATCGCTCCTGGTGTTCGTCGCGATGGGCGGGTTGCTGCGCTACCTGGTGCCATCGCTCGCGCGCGTCATCGGCTGGCCGCTCGAGCGCACGCCGGGGGCGTCGGGCAGCCTGGCCCGGCAGAACGCCACGCGCAATCCCGCCCGCACCGCGGCCACCGCCGCGGCGCTGATGATCGGCATCGGGCTGGTGGCGTTCGTGGCGGTGTTCGCGCAGGGCCTCAAGGCATCGGTCACCGGCGCCATCGACACCACGCTGCGCGGCGACCTCATCATCTCGGGCAAGAGCTTCCAGGCCATCCCGCAGGCGAGCGTGGCGGCGGTGAAGGCCGTGCCCGGGGTGTCCGACGTGGTGGCGGTGCTCACCGACCCTGCGCGCACCGAGACCGGCAGCCGCACCACGGTGTTCGGCCTCGACCCCGAGGCCGCCGCCCGCGGCCTGGCGTTCGAGTGGGTGAACGGCTCGAGCGACGACCTGCGCACGCTCGGCCCCGGCGAGGCGGTGGTCGAGAAGGCCTTCGCCGATGCCGTGGGCGCGAGCGTGGGCGAGCAGGTGCGCCTGCGCACCGGCGGAGGCGGCACCGGCTCCTACCGGGTGGCCGGCATCTTCCGCGATCGCATCCTCTTCGAGGATGGCGTGATCGTGTCGCAGGCCGGTTTCCGCCGCGCGTTCACCGCGCGTGATCCCATCTTCGTGCTCGCGGCCGTGGATCCCGGCAAGGACCCCGTCGCGGTTAAGGAGGCCGTGGCCACCGCCCTCACGCCGTTCCCGGTGGCGGAGGTGCGCACCAACGCCGAGTACCGCGACGAGATCAGCAGCCGCGTCGATTCGATCCTCTACCTGCTCTACGTGCTGCTGGCGATGAGCGTGGTCATCTCGCTGTTCGGCATCGTCAACACGCTGGTGCTGTCGATCACCGAGCGCACGCGCGAGATCGGCATGCTGCGCGCCATCGGGCTCACCCGCTCGCAACTGCGGCGCATGGTGCGCTACGAGAGCGTCATCACATCCGGCATCGGCGGCGTGATCGGCATCATCCTCGGCGTGGTGCTGGCGTGGGTGTTCTCGCTCGGCCTCGAGGAGGAGGGCATCGTCTTCCAGATCCCGTGGCTGCAGCTGGTGGTGTTCCTCGTGGTGGCGATCCTCGCCGGGGTGCTGGCCGCCGTGCTGCCCGCCCGCCGCGCATCCAAGCTCGACCCGCTCGACGCCCTTCACTACGAGTGACCCGCCGCGCCCTGGCCCTGGCAGCCGCGACCCTGGCATGCGCCACGGCGCTCGTCGGCGCGGGCTGCGGTGAGAGGAAGTCCGAGGCGGCCGCCCCGGCGGACGGCGCCCCGGCCGCGCGCCTGGTGGCCACCGCCGACCACGGCGCCGAGGTGCTGCTCGACCAGCGCGTGGTGCCCGGCCGCAGCGTGATGGACGCCCTGCAGGGCGTCACCCCCGTGGAGACCTCCTACGGCGGAGGATTCGTGTCGTCGATGCTCGGTCGGGGCTCCTCGTCGTCCCCGCCGGCCGACTGGTTCTTCTACGTCAATGGCTTCGAGTCGCCGGTGGGCGCGAGGGCCGCGGACCTGCAGGCCGGTGACGTGGCCTGGTGGGACCACCGCCCCTGGCAGGGCATGCAGAGCGTGCGGGGCGTGGTGGGGGCGTGGCCCGAGCCGTTCCTGCGCGGGGCCGGCGGGAGCCGGCCCACCGTGGCGGCCGACGCCCCGCTCGCGGGTGCGCTGCGCGCGGCCGGAGCGCGGGTGGGCGGCGGAGAGAGGCCCTTCCGGGCGCGCGTGGGCACCGATGCCGCGCTGTCGGCGCGCGACGGCGCGTGGCGCGCGATCGGCGGCGACCCCGGTGGCAGCAGGCTGGCGGGCGGTATACGCGACGGGCAGGTGGTGCTCATGCCGCCGGGTGGCGGATCCCCTGCCCCGGTGCCGGGAGCGCGCGCCGTGGCGGTGCTGGTGCCGGCAGGACCTGCGCCATCCGACGGCGCCCTGCTCGCCGTGGCGGGCCTCGACGCCGCGTCGGCCGGTGCGGCCGCCCGCACCATCGCGGAGCGCCCCGATGTGCTGTCGTTGCGGTACGCGGTGGCATTCGACGCCGCGGGGCAGCCGGTGAGGGCGGCAGGGAGGACGGGCCCGTGAGCGCGGCCGACGACGAGCACTGGATGCGCAGGGCCCTCGACGAGGCCGCGCGCGCACCCGCGCATGGCGATGTGCCCGTGGGCTGCGTGATCGTGCGCGATGGGTCGGTGGTGGCGACGGCGCGCAATGAGCGCGAGCTCAGGCAGGACCCCACCGCGCACGCCGAGGTGCTGGCCATCCGCGACGCGGCCATCGCGCTGGGCGGATGGCGCCTGGTGGGCTGCACGCTCTACGTCACCCTCGAGCCGTGCCCCATGTGCGCGGGGGCGATCCTGCAGGCCCGCCCGGAGCGCGTGGTGTACGGCGCGCCCGAGCCCGTATCCGGCGCTGCCGGAAGCGTCATCGACGTGTTCCGCGACCCGCGCCTGCCGACGAGGATTCCCGTGGAGGGCGGCGTACTCGCAGTGGAGGCCGCCGACGCGCTTCGGGCGTTCTTCGCCGAGCGACGCGGCTGATCAGGGCGCGGCTGACACCGGGGAACCAACCCGACCGCTCCGCCCGCGACCATTGCTAGCCTCGAAACGCACCCCGAAACGGACCCGGAGCCCAATCGTGAGAGTCACTGCCCCGAAGATGCTGGCTGCCGCCCTCGTGGCCGGCGCCGCGCTGCCCGCCGCCGGCCTCGGAGCAGGCATCGGCCTGCAGGACGACCGCATGGCCGCCAGCTCGGC
>CAIYRJ010000135.1 GCA_903928615.1 uncultured Actinomycetes bacterium
GGTCGTCCCGCGCTCTCGCAGGGCATGCCCGACCTCGCGCGCAAGCAGGGACTGAAGGTGCTTGGCGCGCTCGCGCCCTACGCCATGGCCGGGCACCCCATCGTGGTGCTCGAGCCCTCATGCCTGTCGATGCTGGCGTCCGACCTGCCATGGATCCTGCCCGACGACCCGCGCGCGCAGTGGGTGGCCGATGCCGTCATCTCGTTCGAGCAGGCGGTCATCGACCTGGGCCTCGAGGTGCCCGGCATGCGCGACGCCCCGCTGGTGCACCGCCACTGCCATGCCCGCGCCGACGGCGACACCGCTGCGGTGGCGGCCATGGGCGCGGGCGCGCACGCCACCGACGCCGGGTGCTGCGGCATGGCCGGCGCCTTCGGCTACCTGCACCCCGAGGTGTCGCGCCTCATCGGCGAGGACCGCCTGGCACCCCAGGTGCGCGCGTCATCGGCTCCGGTGGTGGCGGCCGGCGTGAGCTGCCGCGAGCAGATCCGCGACCTCACCGGTCGCGAGGCCGATCACCCCGCCGTGCACCTGGACCGCCTGCTGCACGAGTAGCCGCAACGACGAGGGGCCGCACGATGGCGGCCCCTCGGGAACATCTCGATGCGGCGGGCGTCAGTCGCTCGCCGCGCCCACCTTCGCCTTGATCTCCTCGGAGATGCTCTGGGGCACCTCGGCGTAGTGGTCGAACTGCATGGTGAAGGTGGCGCGGCCCTGGGTGGCCGAGCGCACGGAGGTGGCGTAGCCGAACATCTCGGACAGCGGCACCTGGGCCTGGATGGTGCCGGTGGTGCCCTTCTCCTCCATGCCGCCGATGCGACCGCGGCGACCGTTCAGGTCGCCCACCACGGTGCCCATGAACTCGGTGGGGCACACGACCTCCACGGCCATGAGCGGCTCGAGCAGGCACGGGCTGGCGCGCTTGGCGGCCTCGCGGATGGCCATGGAGCCGGCGATCTTGAAGGCGCCCTCGTTGGAGTCGACGTCGTGGTACGAGCCGTCGATCAGCTCCACCTTCACATCGACCATCGGGTAGCCGGCCACCACGCCGCCCTCGAGGGCCTCCTTGATGCCCTCGTCGACGGCCGGGATGTACTCCTTCGGGATCGACCCACCCACGGTCTTGTTCTCGAACTCGTACCCCTTGCCGGGCTCGTTCGGCTCGACCGAGATGTACACGTGGCCATACTGGCCGCGACCGCCGGACTGGCGCACGAACCGGCCCTCGACCTTCTCGACGCGCTTGCGGATGGTCTCGCGGTACGCCACCTGGGGCGCGCCCACGTTGGCGTCCACGCTGAACTCGCGCATGAGGCGGTCGACGATGATCTCCAGGTGCAGCTCGCCCATTCCGGCGATGACCGTCTGGCCGGTCTCCTCGTCGGTGCGCACGCGGAAGGTCGGGTCCTCGTCCTGCAGGCGCTGCAGCGCGGTGGAGAGCTTCTCCTGGTCGGCCTTCGTCTTGGGCTCGATGGCCAGGCGGATCACCGGGTCGGGGAACGTCATCTCCTCGAGCACGACCGGGTCGGCCGGGTCGCAGAGGGTGTCCCCCGTGGTGGTGCTCTTCAGGCCCACCGCGGCCACGATGTCGCCGGCCGAGGCGCTCTCGGCCTCCTCGCGGTGGTTCGCGTGCATCATCAGCAGGCGGCCGATGCGCTCCTTGCGCTCGCCCTTGGTGGCGTTGATGATGCCGTCGCCCGCGTTGATGGACCCGGAGTAGACGCGCAGGAAGGTGAGGCGGCCCACGTAGGGGTCGCTCATCACCTTGAAGGCCAGGGCCGAGAACGGCGCCGACGGGTCGGCCGGGCGCTCCACCTCTTCCCCGCGGTCGTCGATGCCCTCGGCGGGTGGGACGTCCAGCGGCGACGGCATGAAGTCGACCACGGCGTCGAGCAGCGGCTGCACGCCCTTGTTCTTGAATGACGACCCGCAGAGCACAGGGGTCATGTCGATGGCCAGCACCGCGGTGCGGATGGCCTTCTTCATCTGCTCGGGCGTGATCTCGTTGCCCTCGAGGTAGGCCTCGGCCAGCTCATCATCGCTGTCAGCCAGCGCCTCGATGAGCTGCTCGCGCGCCACCTCGGCGTCGGTGGCCATGGCCTCGGGAATCGGGCCCACCTCGACCTCGGTGCCGAGGTCGTCCTTGTAGGTGGTCGCGTTCATCTCGATGAGGTCGACGATTCCGGCGAACTCAGCCTCCGCGCCGATGGGCAGCTGGATCGGCACGGCGCGGGCGCCGAGGCGGTCGATCATCGTCTGCACGGCGGCGTCGAAGTCGGCGCCGATGCGGTCCATCTTGTTGACGTACGCGATGCGCGGCACGCGGTAGCGGTCGGCCTGGCGCCACACGGTCTCGGACTGCGGCTCCACGCCGGCAACCGAGTCGAACACGGCGACGGCGCCGTCGAGCACGCGCAGCGAGCGCTCCACCTCGACGGTGAAGTCCACGTGGCCGGGCGTGTCGATGATGTTGATGCGGTGGTCGCGCCAGAAGCAGGTGGTGGCGGCGGACGTGATGGTGATGCCGCGCTCCTGCTCCTGCTCCATCCAGTCCATCGTGGCGGCGCCCTCATGGACCTCGCCGAGGCGGTGGGTACGACCGGTGTAGTAGAGGATGCGCTCGGTCGTCGTGGTCTTGCCCGCGTCGATGTGGGCCA
>CAIYRJ010000136.1 GCA_903928615.1 uncultured Actinomycetes bacterium
CTGCGCGGAGAGGATCGTGGCCGCGAGCAACTCGAACTCGTTGCGGTGGTCGAGCGGCATGGGCACGACCGGGCGCTCCTCCGCGAGGATCTCCGCCACGGCGCGGCCGCGCCCCTTTCGCGATCGCGGCCGCCGCTCGCGTGCCGGGCGCGCGGCGCTCAATGCAGGGCCTTCAGCACGATGATGACCACGCCCACCAGGGCGCTCACCACGCCCGCCAGCAGGGCCCGGTGCCACGGTCGCCCGCGAAGGCGCGCCGTGGTGGTGCCGCCGACGGCGAGGAAGGCCACCGCCACGCCGAGCGTGGCCCAGACGGCCGCATCGTCATCGATGATGCCGAGGCCGCCCAGCAGCAGCGGGATGCCCATCGGTAGGAGCGGATCGAGGACCGGCCAGCGGTAGCTGACCGATCGGCGCAGGCGCTCGCGCAGGGTGTCGGGGCTGGGGTCGCCGAGCACGTCCGAGTAGACCTCGGCGAACATCAGCACCACGAGCGTGCCGACCAGCGCGATGAGCAGTTGCCACGAGCTCCACCCGGGCTCCAGGTCGTCGGTGCCCGCGATGACGGCCGTGGCCACGATCGTGGCGTAGACCGCCAGCGAGGTGTTGGACGTGAACCGCCTCCGGGGCGTGGCGGTGGGTTGGGGAGCGCTCGCGGGCATGCAGCGAGGAGTATGGCGGCGCGCCGATCGATGAGGCCGCCCGGTACGCTCAGGGCATGAGCAAGGTGATGGTCGCCGGTGCCACCGGCGCGCTCGGAACGGAACTCGTGCGGTCCCTCGCCGAGCGGGGGCATGAGGTGATCGCCATGGTGCGCCGCGCCGGCGATGCGCGCCTCGACGCCGTGCGGCACATGCTGGTGGACGAGCGCGTGGCCGATGTGTCCGATCCCTCCGCGCTCCGCGCGGCCTGCGCCGGCACCGACGTGGTGGTTTCGACCGTGGGCCTCACGCGGCCCACGCGCAGCGTCACCTTCGAGCAGGTGGACCACCAGGGGAACCTCGCCCTGCTCCGCGCCGCCGCGCAGGAGGGCGTGGGGCACTTCCACTTCGTCTCGCTCGCCGGCATCGAGGACCCCGGCCACGCGCGCGTACCGATGATGGTGGCCAAGCGGGCGTTCGAGCTCGACCTGCAGGCGGGACCGATCGGCTGGTCGATATCGCGCCCGAGCGGATTCTTCTGGAACTACGGGGTGATCCTCCAGATGGTGCGCGAGCACGGCACTGCATGGCTCGTGGGCAATGGCGCGGCGCGCACGACCCCGGTGGACGAGGGGGACCTCGCTGATGCCATCGCCGACCGGCTTGGCGAGCCCGGCGTGATCTTCACCGTCGGCGGTCCCGAGGACCTCTCCTTCCGCGACGTGGCCGAGATGGCCTTCCGGGTGCTCGGCCGCCCCGAGCGCATCCACCACGTGCCGCCGTCACTGGCGCGGAGCGCCCTCGCGGTGGTGCGCCCGTTCGATCCCGCGCGCTACGGCCTGGGTGCATTCGCCACCTGGGTGATGGTGACGGGCGCGACTGCCGACCATGTGGGCGACAGGGCCCTGGAGCCCTGGATGGCCGAGAATCGCGACCGGGACTTCGGCCCGCTCTAGACCCCCATCACGGCGGTGATGCGCTGGTCCTCGATGGCCTGCTCCAGCGCCGCGTGGTCGGATGCGGCCTGCGCCGCGTAGTCGCGCGCGAAGTCGGCCATGGCGTCGTCGAACTGCGTGCCCGTGCCGAGGTATCCGCTGATCACGCAGGTGTCGCCGCTGCGCGCATGCGCCCGCGCGAGGGTGGCGCCGCAGAGGGCCGCGTAGTCGGCGAGGATTCCGGCGGTCATGGCCGCGACGTTCGCCGACCCCTTCATGTCGCGGAGCTGGCGCACGTAGTAGGCGCGGCGGTTGATGCCGGTGTACCAGCCGAGGAAGATGTCGCTCGCCGCCTGCATGAGGCGCTGGCCCTCCACCACGCGCTGTCCCTGGTGGCGGTAGGGGCTGGCCCCGGCGTAGGGCGCCAGCACCGATGTGCGGGCCTCCTTCATCTGCAGGAAGAGCGGGTCGCCGTCGTCGCGCCCGAGCATCAGCGCGATACGGGCATCGAGGCCCACCGACCCGACGCCCACCACCTTGCGGGCCGTGTCGGCGAAGACGTAGCGGCGCAGGAGCTGCTGCCGGTCGTCCGAGAGGGTGGCCATGTAGCGCGCGGTGACCGTTGCCACCACCTCGGGCGTGTCGTGCTCGAGCGCCACGTGCTGCACGAGGGGCGGCTGGTCCTTGATGCGCACCTTGCCGCCCTTGCTCACCGTGCCGAGCTTGCCCAGTGCCTGCAGGTTGCCGCGCTTCTCGGTCTTGCCCACGCGCTCCGCGAATGCCTTGCGCGCACGCGGGTCGGTGATGAGCGCCTCGATCGTGGAGACGTCCACCCGGGAGTACCAGACGTCCAGGTAGCTCATGCGCGACAGCTCGAGCATGCGCTCGCGGTAGCCGCGCATCGCCGCGAGCACCGCCGCGCGCGCATCCTTGGCGGAGAACCCGTTGTCGAGCGCGGCCACGTGGATGCTCGCGGCCAGGCGCTTGGTGTCCCATTCGAACGGCGCCTCGAGGGTCTCGTCGAAGTCGTTGACGTC
>CAIYRJ010000137.1 GCA_903928615.1 uncultured Actinomycetes bacterium
CGCCGTGCGCAAGGACATCGTCGATCAGTGCCGGTCGGCGAACGTGAGGGTCACCACCCTGCCGGGCCTTCCCGAGCTGATGAACGGCGAGGTGTCGGTGCAGAAGCTGCGCGAGGTGCAGGTGGAGGACGTCCTCGGCCGCGCGCCCGTGGAGATCGACATGGCGCGCGTGGCGCGCTACCTCAATGGCCGCCGCGTGCTCGTGACGGGCGCCGGCGGGTCGATCGGATCCGAGCTCTGCCGCCAGGTTGCCGCGGTGGGCCCGAGCAGCCTGGTCATCGTCGACCACGCCGAGAACAACCTCTTCGAGATCGACCTCGAGCTTCGCGACCGGGGCCACGCGCCCACGCCCGTGGTGGCCGACTGCCGCGACGCCGACCTGATGGAGCAGGTGTTCAGCGCGCATCGGCCCGAGATCGTGTTCCACGCGGCGGCGTACAAGCACGTGCCGATGATGGAGATCAACCCCATCCAGGCGATCGCCAACAACGCGCTGGCCACCGCCACGCTCGCCGACCTCGCCGTGCGCCACGGCGTCGAGCGCTTCTGCCTCATCTCCACCGACAAGGCCGTGGAGCCCAAGACCGTGATGGGCGGCACCAAGGCCCTCGCCGAGCGGGTGGTCGAGATGCATGGCCACGACGGAGGCACGCGCTTCGCCGCCGTGCGGTTCGGCAACGTGCTGGGCTCGTCCGGATCGGTGCTCCCGATCTTCCGGCGCCAGATCGCAGCGGGAGGTCCCGTGACGGTGACCCACCCCGACATGACCCGCTACTTCATGACGATCCCCGAGGCGGTGCAGCTGGTGATCGAGGCCACGGGCATCGCCGATGGCGGGGATGTCTTCGTGCTCGACATGGGGGAGCCGGTGCGCATCATGGACCTCGCCCACAACATGATCCGGCTCTCGGGGATGGAGCCGGGCCGCGACATCCAGGTGGAGGTCACCGGCGTGCGCCCCGGCGAGAAGCTGCACGAGGAGCTCTTCAACCTCGATGAGGAGGTGCGTCCCACGCGGTACGGGGGCATCCTCCGCGCCACGCGCCCGGCACTCGACCCCGCGGTGCTCTCCGAGCGCATCGCCGCCCTGCGGGGCGCCGTGGTGACCGGCGACCCCGTCCACGCATCCAGCGCCCTCTGGGCCACGCTCCGCGCCGGCAGGGAGCCGCTCGCGTCCGGCGAAACTGAGGACGTGCCGGCAATCGACGAGGGAGACGCACGATGAGCACCGCAGCCGTGACCACGCTGACAGGGCCCGACATCCTGCCCGCGGGCTGCGTGCACGTGCGCCCCGGTGGGGTGCTCTCGAGGGTGCGCCGTACCTGCGCCACGCACAAGTGCGACGCCCAGTGCGTCGGCCGCCGCTCCGATGGCGACGGGCTCGTGTACTGGTGCCCCGAGGGGCGGCACCACATCACCTCCGACAAGAGGTAGACCTCTCCGCGCGGGGCCTGTACGGCCGGGGGTGGGGGACATCGCCCTCCTCCCTCCTGAACGGTCGTTCGGACGATGTCCCCCCGGCCCCGGCCTTCGCGCCTCGCTTCGGTGGGGCTACCCCTGTCGCGCGTTTCCCCTGACGGTCGTTGGTGGGCGCGCGCCAGTTGGCGAGGGTCGGCACCTGACGCGGGGCGCGGCACCGGGGGTGTGGCCGATGCGCGTCGCGGCGCAGGCGAGGGGGCAGGACATCGTCCGTACGACCGTTCAGAAGGGAGAAGGGCGATGTCCTGCCCCCTGGCCGTTCCGGAGCACAGGGGTGACACCACCCTTCCGAACCCCGCGATAAGGTGCGCTTATGGATCTGCGGCAACTGCTGACCCTCCGGACGGTGGTGGACAAGGGCTCGTTCTCCCATGCGGCGGAGGAGCTGGGCATCTCGCAGCCGGCGGTGTCGTTCCAGATCCGGGCGCTCGAGGAGCGCATCGGGCAGAGGCTGCTCGACCGCAGCGGGCGCCGGGTGACCCTCACCGACGCCGGTCGCGTTGTGGACGCCCATGCGCGCCGCCTGCTGGCGCTCGAGGACGAGATGCTGCGCGACGTCGCGGGGCTTTCCGACCACCTCTCCGGTCCGCTCTTGCTGGGGTCGTCCACGGGGCCGGGCGAGCTGCTGCTGCCGCATCTGCTCGGGGGGTTCAAGCGCGAGAACCCCGAGGTGGAGGTGTCGCTCGTGGTGCAGGACACCCAGACCGTGTGCGACCGGGTGCTGGACGACGAGATCGAGCTCGGCGTGGTGGGCGCGGCGCGGCCGCACCGGGGGCTGCTGTTCGAGCCCTTCGTGCGCGATGAGCTCGTGGTGATCTGCCCGCCGGGGCACGCCCTCGCGAAGAAGAAGCGCATCGCGCTGGCCGATCTCGCGGCGCAGCCGATCATCCTGCAGCAGCGCGGGTCGGGCGTGCGCGCCGTGCTCGAGTCGGCGTTCCGCGCCGCCGGCATCCGCATGCGCGACCTGGACATCACGCTCGAGCTCGGCCTGCAGCAGTCTGTGCGCGTGGCGGTGCTCGATGGCCTCGGCATCACCGTCATCTCGCGCCTGGCCGTGGAGCGCGACCTGGCGGAGGGGCGCCTCGTGGCCGTGGAGGTGGAGGGTGCCGTGCTGGCCCGCGACTTCTCGCTGGTGCGCCACGCCGGTCGCACCCCGAGCCGCGTGAGCGAGGGGTTCGTGGCGTACGCGGGCGAGCACCTCGGTGACCTCGTGCCGCCCCCCGGCGGACCGGCCGCCCCCGCGGAGCCCGGGGAGTCGTGACGACCGCGGACGCGCGCTGCGACGTGCTGGTGGTGGGGTCCGGCGGGGCGGGCATGAGCGCCGCGATCGCCGCCCGCGAGGCCGGCGCATCGGTGATCGTCATCACCAAGTCCGCGCTCGGGGCATCGAACACCGGTCGTGCGCAGGGCGGAATCCAGGCCGCGATCGGCGCGGACGACACCACCGAGGACCACTTCGAGGACACCCTGTCGGCGGGCCACGACGACGGGGATCCCGCGCTGGTGCGCACCCTCGTGGAGGGCGGCCCCGACGCCATCGCATGGCTGGCGTCGATCGGCGTGCCGTTCACGCATGACGACGGCGACCTGCGGGTGATCCGCTGCGGCGGCGCCCGGCGCCCGCGGCTGCTGCAGGCCGGTGAGCGCACCGGGGCCGAGATGGTGCAGGCGCTGCGGGCGGCGGTGCGGGCCAGCGGCGCCGAGGTGCGCGAGTCGACGTCGCTCGAGGCGCTCGAGCCCGCGGGCGACGGCTGGCGCGCCCTCACCCGCGCGAAGGACGGGTCGAGCACGCCCATCACGGCGTCCGCGGTGGTGCTGGCGGCCGGCGGCGGGCTGGGGGGCGAGGCCGCGCGCATCGGCGAGAAGAGCACGAACCACCCCGATGCCACGCCGGAGGTGCTCGAGATGGCGCTCGCCCTCGGCGCCGAGGGGCGCGACCTCGACTCCTGGCAGCGCCACCCCACGGGCGCCATATGGCCCGCCGGCCTCGCGGGCTACGCGCTTCCCGAGACCACGCGCTCCTACGGCGCCACGCTGCACGATGCGGCAGGCGAGAGGTTCGTCGACGAGCTGGCCCCGCGCGACGTGGTGGCGGATGCCATCATCCGCGTCGTGGAGGAGGGCCGGGGGGCAGCCGCGCCGGATGGCACCATGGGCGCCTGGCTCGACACCACGGCCATCGACCGGGACAACGGCCCCGGGTTCACGGCCGAGAGGCTGGCCTACGTGCACAACCGCTACCTGAAGCAGGGGGTGGACATCACCAAGGAGCGCGTCCTCGTGTATCCGGTCCTGCATTACCGGAACGGCGGCCTCGTCATCGACGAGTCGGGCCGCACCACGCTCGCGCGCCTCTATGCGGCGGGCGAGATCACCGGCGGCGTGCACGGCACCAACCGCCTCATGGGCAACTCGCTGCTCGACACGGTGGTGTTCGGGCGCATCGCGGGATCCGCCGCCGCGCGGGAGGCCCTGGCATGAGCCGCGCCGCCGACTTCCTCACGCTCCCCGGCCGGCCCGACAAGCCGCGCCAGTTCGGCCTCACGCATGTGATCGACAAGGGCATGTCGCTGCGGGAGGTGGAGGACATGTTCGCCACCAGCGGCGACTTCATCGACATCGTGAAGCTCGGATGGGGCACCGCCTACGTGACCAAGGGGCTCGAGGAGAAGATCCGCCTCTATGAGTCGCTGGGCGTGGCCACCGTGCTCGGGGGCACCTTCTGGGAGGCCTGCCTCGTGCAGGGCAAGCTCGCCGAGTGGAAGGACTTCATCGGGGGGCTCGGCCTGCGCCATGTGGAGGTGTCGGACGGCACCGTCGACCTTCCCCATGAGAAGAAGCTCGAGTACATCGAGGAGTACGCGCAGGACTTCACGGTGCTGTCGGAGGTGGGGTCAAAGGACAACGACGTGGTCATCGCCCCGTACCGATGGGTGGAGATGATCGACGCGGAGCTCCGCGCGGGCGCGTGGAAGGTGATCACCGAGGCCCGCGAAAGCGGCACCGCGGGCGTGTTCCGCGGGGATGGCGAGGTGCGGATGGGGCTGATCGACGAGATCGTCCACGCGATCGACGCGCACCGCCTGCTCTTCGAGGCGCCGCAGAAGGCGCAGCAGGTGTGGTTCGTGCGTTCCTTCGGCGCGAACGTCAACCTGGGCAACATCCCGCCCGACGAGGTGATCCCGCTCGAGACCCTGCGGCTCGGCCTGCGGTCGGACACCCTGTTCACCATGACCCCGATTGGCCACGTGGACGGCGCGGGCATCTAGCCTCCCAGCCATGCGCAGCCCCGCCCCCATCATCGCCATCGCCGCGATCGCCGCCACGGCGGGCATCGCCGGCACCGTCGCCGTCCCAGCCGACGCCCGGCCAATGGGCCATGTCTTCGACTGGAACCACGAACTCAACCAGGAGCAGAACCCGCGGTGGAAGCCCAATGGGCGGCTGCCGATCCCGCGAGCCCGCTGGCTGCGCCTGGTGAACGAGATCCTCCTCACGGAGGGGGCGCACAACCTGTGGGGCAGCGGCTTCGCATCGCTGCCCTTCGACATCCCGGTGTCACCGCGCGAGCCATCGTCGTGGCGAAACCCGGCCAACTTCCAGCGGCTTTACAACGCCACGGGCCTGTCGTGGGACGCCAACGTGGAGGCCCGCGCGGCGAAGGAGGCCCTGTGCATCTTCCCGCGGGTGCCCCGCACCTGCCGGCCCACCGGGGTGGTGTTCCAGCCCGATACCAAGGCACCCACGCGGCGCATGTCGCTGCTCGACCCGGCCTACCAGCGCAAGGCGCTGGCCGAGATCCGCCGCATCGTGCCGCGCCTGCGCAGCGCTCCGTACGTGTATGCGTACAACGGCTCGGATGAGCCGCTCGTGGCGCTCCCCGTGACGAAGGCCACCCGCACGCCGTTCTGGCGGCGGCAGGCCGCGGAGATCCGGCGCGACTTCGGGTGGGCACCGCCGCAGGCGGGGGCCAAGCGCACGGATTCGCCGATCGCGGGCCTTCGCTGGCTCGCGTACTCGCGCTGGACGAGCAAGAACTTCTTCGCCATGAAGGCCGAGCAGGCCGCGCTGATACGGCGCCTTGATCCCGGTGCGCGCGTGGTGCCCAACAACTACGCCATGATCGACGGCTTCATGCCCTGGGACTACTCGGCGCTCGGCACGTTCGCCGACATCGTCGAGGCCGACCCCTACGTGTCGTACGCCGAGCGCGCCAACCCGGGACGCGGCCGCTACAACCCCGGCTTCGGCGCCAAGCTGATGTCCGACCTCACGGGCAAGCCCGTGCGCATCATCATCCAGGCATTCCCGTACGCCCGCTACTCGCCCGGCATCGCCGATGTCGACACCTGGACCAGCCAGGCACTGCGCGCCGGCGCCACGCACATCACGTTCTACGCCAAGGGCAATCCCCGGTTCACCAACCGCAAGCTCTACGACGGCATGCTGAGCACGGCCAAGCGCCTGCGCGGCCTGAACCTGCCCGATGCGCCCGTCGATCCCTCGACGGTGGTGGTGTACTCGCTCATGAGCGAGGGGCAGGGGCAGCCCAACAAGCGCGGTGACGCCCGCTACCGCACGTCGGGTGACGCGCTCTACACCACGCACTCGTTGCTCGGCGAGCTCAACGGCGCGCCGTTCGTGTTCGACACCGACGAGCGCCTCGCGGCGCAGCGCGACCGGCTGGCCCGCGCGAAGGTGGTGTGGCTGCCGCGCGGCGACACGCTTTCGCGGCCCTTCGCCGAGGCGCTCCGCGACTGGGTGAACGCCGGCGGGTTCCTGGTGGTCACCGACCCCACGGCCTTCGCGCGCACCCCTGCGAATGAGGACCTCTCGGACATCGGCGCCGCGCTCAAGGGCGGTCGCCTGGGCGCCGAGGCCGGCAGCGTGCTGCTCATGCGCAAGGGCGCGCTCGGAACGAACACGCCTCCCGACCTCTACACCGTGCCCGTGGACGACAAGCGCGCGTGGTCGTTCACCGACGTCCCCGCCGGCGCCACGGTGGTGGCCACGCACCTC
>CAIYRJ010000138.1 GCA_903928615.1 uncultured Actinomycetes bacterium
AAGACCGACCCGCTCGAGCAGCGCAACCTGGCATGGCCGGGTACCAAGCGCACGCCGGCACAGGAGAAGCAGTTCCGGCGCCTGCAGGCCAAGCTGGTCGCGGTGTGGAACACGCGCCTGCAGCCGCTGTCGGGGCCGGCGGTGCCGTTCCCTGTGAGGGTGGGGCCCGTGGACGTGCGCCTCAAGGGCCCGACCAAGACCGTCAGCACCAACGGCAACGTGATCACCGACCAGGGCACCGTGAGCGGCACGCCGATCGGCTCGGGTGACATCACCATGGTGTTCACGCTCAACCCGGTCACCTCGGTGGCCACGGCGCAGTTCACCATCACCAACGCCCAGGGCACGATCAACGGCACGGTCGACTCGAAGTACGCCCGCGACGGCGCCACGCTCAGGTTCAAGGGCACGTCGCGCTTCACCGACGGGACCGGGGCCTACGCCGGCATCACCAGCGGGCCGATGGAGTACCTCGACGTGCACACGCTCACCGGCCAGAAGGGGCAGGTCGCCTTCATCGGGTCGTCGAGCCTCCCGGCCGCACCGCAGGGAGCCGCGTCGTGATTGCCCGCACCGCAGTCGCCGCCCTCGCCATCCTCGCCGTCGCCGCGCCCGCGGCGCTCTCGTCGAGGCCCGCGCAGCCGGTCCCCATCGCCATCGTCGGCAAGACGCAGCTCACCACCATGGAGTCGCCACTGGTGGTGCAGGACACCGGCACGGTGAAGGGCTCGCCCATCACCCGGGGGCAGACCGGCGCGATCACCCTCACCTACCAGCTCAACCCCAAGGCGGGGCGGGCCAACGTGACGTGGCTCATCACCACGAAGGGCGGCACGATCTCGGGTACCTGCCGCACCGACTACACCACCACCAACACCACCTGGACCTTCACGGGCACTGGCCGCATCACCGGCGGCACCGGCGCATGGAGGGGCATCACCTCGATGCCGCTGCAGTTCAACGCCAAGCACTCCAAGCTGGGCAAGCACGAGGCCATCGCCTTCCGTGGCACGGGCAGCCTGCCCGCGCGCCCCTAGCCCGGCCGTAGGCCCCGTGCCAGCGACACGCCGGCAAGGGGCGGCACCGACTCGCTGGTGGCCAGCAGGCGGCTCTCGGGCTGCGCGCGGGTGAACGCGATGGCGCCCGAGCGCTGCTGCAGCGACCGGATGAGCGCCAGGGCGCCGGATGCCGATGCGCCGCACGCGATGTCGGCACGGGCCACGAGTGCCGTGGAGTTGGCGCTGGGCGCAGAGCCCGCGTAGGCGGTCCAGCCGCCGCCGGTGCGCTGCGTGGCCAGCCAGGCGCGCGCCCCCCGGATCGGCGCCGCCGAGCACGGGGTGCCCGCGGCGCGAAGCGCCACCACCGACAGCGCGGTGCTGTCGACGTCGGGCCCCTCGGCGGCGTCGAGGTCCAGATTCCAGCCGTCGGTCGATGCCGCGCCGGTGAGCACGCCGGCCGCCGCCGCGGGCACCCGCCCGGTGGCGGCACGGAGCGCCAGCATCGCGAGCCCCTGGTCGAAGGCCGTCTTCCCATACCTGCCGGGTGACGACTGCTGCGATGCGAGCTTGGCGAGGTAGTCGGTGCCGCCGAGGCGCCGTGGGTTGCCACCGGCAGCCAGTGCGCCGAGGATCACCTTCGCGGTGCGGCCCGCCTCGGTGGAGTAGCCCGGCGCGGCCTTCGCCAGCGCCGCGAGCCTCGGCGCGAGGGCCTTCGGCGCGGTGCCGGTGATGCGCATGTCCACCATCACATCGGCCTGCTGGCCGGCCGGCATGGCGCCGGGCTGCTGGTCGGCGAGCCACGCGGCGGCGCGCGCTGCGGCGGCGCGGTCGGCCGCCGTCGAGGCCACCCCCGCAGGCGCCGCCACGAGGGCGACGCCTGCGAGGAGGCCGACGGAGAGGCTGATGGAGCGCCGGCGACCCACCGTGCTCAGCCTCCCTGCCCGGTGATGCAGGCCACGAGCTCGGTGCGCACGCGTGCCGGGGTGAGGGTGGTCATGGCGTAGCCGTGCCGGCGCACCGCCGATGCCGTGCCATCGATGCCGCACCGCTCCAGGTGCGTGCCCAGGCCCCTCACGCGACTCTGGATGGCGGCGGTGTTGCGCGGGCCGCCGGTGCGAATGCCCATCAGCGACTCCCCCGGGCGAAGCGGTGCCACGTATGGCGATCCGGAGAGCCATGCGGCCTGCCACGTGACGCCGCTGGGCAGGGCCAGCGAGGTGTCGCCGTTGGCCGCGCGCGCGTTGAGGTCGGCGGCGAGGGACGACGCCAGCCTGCCCGCGGCGTCGCGGCGCTCGCGGGGCGTGAGGGAGTCATCCCGGATGTCATCGGGCGAGATGGCCACCGGCGCGCGACCGCGCACCGGCATGGGCACCTCGACCGTGATCGCTCGTCCGCCGACGGTGATCGATGCCCGCACGAGCCCGACGGACGACGCGATGCTGGCGTTGGGTGCCACATCCGGCAGCCGCACCGCGAGCGGGTCCATGCCGCATTCCTCCGGTCGGCCCGGGGCGAAGCCGCATGCGCGTGCGGAGTCGCGGACGTTGCCGATGCCCCCGGGGTGCGGGGCCGTCGCCACGACGTCGCTCCAGCCGGGCACGCTGGTGAGGGTGGCCGTGCCATCGGCACCGGTCGTCACGGTCTGGCCGGCGTAGGTGACGGTGACGGCGCTGCCCGCCGTGCGCACGGCGTTGTCGTCGTAGCGATCGACGCGGATGGTGAATGCCTCGCCGATGGCGCGTGGGGCAATGGGCGCCACCACGTCGAGCTCGGAATCGGGCACGCCGTACACGCTGGGCATCCAGAGGATGGTGTCGCCGGGGCTGATCACCACGTCATCGCTGCCCACGGAGGTCTCGCGATGGTTGACCTTGAGCTTCCACGACCATGCCCAATTGAGCGGTGAGGACACCGGACCGATGCGCGTGATCAGCGCGCTCGGGGTTCCGAAGTTGTAGACGCGGAACCCGATGGACACCCCCGCGGCCTCGGCGGCGCGCACGAGGAAGGACGTGCCCCGGTTGTTGGGCACGACCGTGGTCTCCCCGTCGATCGGATCGACCAGGGTGGTGGTGCCGCCGGTCGGCACGTTGGCCGAGCGCTCGGCCAGCACGGTGCCGTCCGGGCCCTCCGCCCGGATGCTGGCGGCGTCGCTGGCGAGCACGGTCGCCGGCGTCGCGAGCAGGGCCGCGCAGGCCGCGGCCCACGCGAAGCGCGCATCAATCGTCACTGATCCCTCTTTCCTCGGAGGTGATGTTTGTTCGTGACGGAGCGACGGCTGGTCTCCTGGCTTCCCGGTCAGGCGCGATGCGCATCACCTTCCCGGGGCGGATGCCCCAGTGGCTGGCCGAAGCCCAATGCGATCACTCCCGGGTGACAGTGGCGGGACCGCGCCGGATTCTCACCGGCTTCCCACTTAGCGCCCCGAGGGGCGACCGTCGTCCGATAGTGGGCGCACCCTAGAGGCTGCGCCCGGACGTCGCCCTAGGCGGAATCACCCTCCGGAACCGGGTAGGCAGCGCCGCACCACTCGCAGTGCGTGATCTCCTGGTTGGCGTCCTCCTCCGACTGCAGCACGGTCTCCTTGTCGCAGTCGGGGCACTGCTTGGTGCTCGTCTCATCGCCCATGACGCCTCCTGTGTCGCGCGGTGCTGTCCTTCGACGTTAGCGCCGCAGGGCACAGGCGCCAACGCGTGCGCGATGGGGGACCCGGCCTCATCCGTACGATACGCCGTATGCCTACTCCCGCACGCACCGCCCTCCTCGCCATCGCCGCCTGCGCGGTGGTCGCCACCCCGGCCCTCGGGGCCGCCGAGTTCACCGTGACGGAAGGCCCCACGCCGGGCGTGACCGCCGGCGGGGCGTTCACGTGGTTCACGGGCATGTACGCCCTCGAGACGCGAAACCCCCGCGGGCACGTGATGGGAACCGAGTCGCCCACCGGGGGGTCCACCGTCGCGCTGGCGTTCGGCACGGGCGCGCGCATCGTGGCCCGCAACGCGCTGCCGGTGACCGGCAGCGCTCCGGCAGTGTTCCGCAGGCAGGTGGTGGGAGGCACGGGGCAGTACCTGGGCGCCAAGGGGATGATGGTCTCGCGAAAGACCGGTGGAACCTACGCGCACACGGTCACCTACACGCTGCCGTCGCGCGGCACGAAGCGCACCACCATGGACTACGTGGTGCGCCTGCGCCCCGCGCAGACCACGCAGAACGGCGGCGCCGGGGGCGTGGGCAACCGTCGCGTCATTGCGGGCACCGTGTTGGACGCAGGCGGCACGCAGGTGGGTACCTACGCCGTGGATTCCACGCTGGCGTTCACCTACGGGGCGGGCACCTACGAGTGGTTCGTCGGCGTCTTCGGCTACGTGTTCGCCGACGGCACGCTGATGGCACGCGGCCCGTACCAGCGGGCATCCGCGGCGGCGCCCGGAGCGCTCAAGCCATCGGGCAGGGTGGTGACCGGCGGCACCGGCGCCTACGCCGGCATGCGCGGGCAGGTGGTGGTCACGCCGAACCCCGACGGCACCTCCACCCACTCCTTCACGCTCATCCGCCGCTAGGGCTGGCGCGCGGCGCAACGGGCGTCCCGAGTGGGCCGTCTGGGATTCGAACCCAGGACCTTGGGATTAAAAGTCCCCTGCTCTGACCAGCTGAGCTAACGGCCCATGGGAAGCGTATCGGTCCCGCGGGCGCGGTCGGTGTGGCGCGAGGCGCCGCGGACTGGTACCAAACCGGCATGGCACTGACCGATCTGGGCGACAAGCAGGCTCGTGACTACATGGCGCCGCTCACCGCGGTGGTGGGCCCCATGCACCGGCTGGTAGACGCCGCCCGTGCGATGGTGGCCGAGCGCGCGGGGTCGGTGATCGTGCTCGACCCGTCGATGCAGGGCCCGGCGCTGCTCTCGGAGCGCGACCTGGCCATCGCCATCGCGGCCGGGGCCGATCCCTCGGAAGACCTGGTGGAGCGCTGGATGCGCCACGACGTCGCGGTGATCAGCCCGGATACCAGCCTCGAGTCGGCGGGTCGCACCATGCTGCGCCAGGGGCTGCGCCACTGCCTCGTGATGGACGGCCACGAGCCCGTGGGCCTCATCTCGCTGCGCTACATCATCGGCCTCGTGCTGGGCGAGAGCGCCCAGCTCCCCGAGGCCCCCGGCTTCGGGGGCTAGGGCCGGTCAGCTGGGTGCCGGGGCGCCGGCCCACCGTGCGGCGGCGGCGCGCAGGCGCTCGGTCGCGTCGATGATGCCCGCGAGGCCATCCACCATTCCCTCGGCCACGGGGTCGGGGCGCCCCGCCCTCTCGGCCTCGCCCAGGTCGGTCCACGCCGGGTCGAGCAGGTGATCGAGCGCAGGCGCATCCGCCGGCGGCCGGCAGTCGCGAATGCCCCCCGCGACATCGCGCAGCACGGTGACGACGGTGGTCACGGCATCGATGGTGCCCGGCACCACGCGGGCGCGCTCGGGCATGCGCGTGCCCATCACGGCCATGCGCTCGATGAGCGCCACGGTGCTCGCCTGAAGGTCAGCCAGCGGCGCGTCCGGCCCGCGGCGGGCGAGTGACGCCATCGTGACCCCATCGACGATCTCGAGCGCCGCGTCGGCCGCGCGCATGGCGTCGCCCTGCGTCGTGGCGAGGTCGATGGTGCTGCCGCCGGATCGCGCGGCGTCGAGCCCGGCCGTGATGCCATCGGCCGTGGCGTCCACGGCGTCGGCCAGCGCCGCGGGCAGCCGCGAGGCCTCGCGGGTGGGGAGCAGCAGCGTGGCCAGCAGGAAGCCCAGGCCGCACCCCACGAGCGTGGCCACGAATCGCTGTCCCGCGATGCCCGGGCCCATCGGTGCCGCGGTGGATGCGATGAGCAGCACGAGCGGCGTGAACAGCGCCATGAACCACGCGTAGTTGACGTAGCGGATGAAGGCGGCGGTGGCTCCGAGGGCGATGGCGGCCCACGCCACCAGCCATGGATCGCCCAGCAGCCAGATGAGCGCGGCGGCAAGGATCGCCCCCGCGGCCGTGCCGAGCGCCCGCTGCGTGGTGCGCTGGATCGACGCGCCGAGCGCCGGCGCCAGCACGTCCACCAGGGTGATCGTCACCCACGGCCCGTGCGTGGTGAGGTCGAGGAAGTCACCGCCTCCCGCTCCGATGATGGCCATGAGGCCACCGGCCCCGATGCCCAGGCGCAGGCCATGCCGCAGGCCGGGGGACGACCAGCGGGCGGATGCCCGGATGGGCGCCAGGATGGGCCGGGGGATGTGCTCGGGGATCGGCGGCGCCTCCGGGTGGGCGTCGTGCAGCGCATCGCAGCCGCGCTCGAGCCTCTGCAGCAGGCGCCGGGCCGGGCGCGATGGCGCCAGCGCCACGGCAGCCTCGCGCGGGTCGGCGCACAGCGCGGCGCGGCGCTCCATCTCGGCGGCGAAGGCGGCCACGGCGGCGCGCAGCGCGGAGGGATCGGGGATCGTGCGCCGCCACACGGAGTAGCGGGCGAGCGCCGTGGCGTAGCGATCGGCCTCCACCAGCACATCATCCACCGGGGTATCTGACGATCCCAGGCCGATGATCGCCACCATCGCGCCCTCGGCCTGCAGCGTCGACGCCCACAACTGGCGTCGTCGTCGCTGCCACCGCGGTGATCCCCGGTGGATGGCCACCAGGGTCGCGCGGGCGGTCTCGAGGGCCGAGAGCGCCATGGCATGGCGCCGCTCGCTGCCGGGCTCGCGCGCGAGCAGCGCCACGGCCTTCCAGCCCTCCGCCACGTGCACCTGCGCGGGCGCGAAGGGGGCGAAGGGCATGGCGGCCAGGGAGGCCAGCGCCACCCACATGGCCCCGGTGGCAGCCGCGGCGGCCGCGGCCCAGATGGCGGGTTGCGGGGCAGTGCCCTGCACGACGATGAAGAGGAAGAGGGGGAAGGGGCCCACCACGGCCAGGCGGGAGGTGGAGCCGATGAGGATGCCCGAGGCCACCCCCACGGCGAGGCCCGCGATGTCCGCCTGCCAGACGGTGCCGGCCACCGCCGAGGCGAGCGCCGCGATGGCGGCGTTCACGGGCACCATGAGGAGATAGGCCGTCACGTGCGTGCGGTAGCCGCCCACCGGCTCGATGAGCGCGGTGAAGAACGCGGCCAGCGCGGCGATCATCCCCAGAACCGGCTCGCCGATGGCCAGGCCCACCATGAGGGGCCCGATCAGCGCGAGCAGCATTCGGGTGGCCCCGCGCGGGTTGGGGCGCCCGGTGCCGGGCGCGGCCAGCCTCAGGGCCACCCAGCCGGGGGTCCCGCGGGCCGCCGCCGTGGTCACGCAGGCGTCTCCGCGGCCGGTGCCGGGACGAGCCGCTGCCACCAGGCCCGGCGCGGGCGCGCGCTCTCGGCCGCCCACGCGCCTGCCTCGTCGGCGAGGCGCTGTATGGCGAAGGCGATGATGTCGAGCATGTCCACCGTGCCGGCAAGGCCGCGGGGGATGTCCGCGGCCGACCGGGCGTCGTCCACCACCG
>CAIYRJ010000139.1 GCA_903928615.1 uncultured Actinomycetes bacterium
CATCAGCCCTCGCCGCTTCGCGCGGCGGCACCGGCCCCGGCGGCCACGGCCCTGCCGGTGGGCCTGTCGGGCTTCGCAGTGCGCGCGGGCGGGCGCATCCTCACCAACGCCGACATCGCCGCGCGCTTCCCCGGCCGCACCGAGGCCGACATCGTGCGGCGCACGGGAATCCGCCAGCGCCCCGTGCTGGCCCCCGGAGAGGACATCTCCGCGTTGGCGGCCAGGGCCGCGCGCGAGGCGCTCGAGGCCGAGGGCATGGCGCTCGGCGACCTCGAGGCCATCATCGCCGCCACGGGGACGCCCACGCGCCTGAGCCCCTCGGTGGCCTGCCTCGTGCAGAACGCCCTGGCCGAGGTCGATGGCCCGGCCGACGTCGCGGCAAGCGACGTGTCGGCCGCGTGCTCGGGCTACCTGTACGCCATGCAGTCGGCGCACGACATGCTGCAGCAGCGGCCCGAGGCGTCGGTGCTGGTGATCACGGCCGAGGCCATGACCCGCTACGTCGACCCCGATGACTTCGACACCGTGGTGGTGTTCGGCGACGCCGTCACGGCCACGGTGGTGCACGGCCCCGCGCGCGCCGGCGACTCACCCGTGCTGCTTCACCGACCTGTGCTCTCGGCCAGCGGCGACGACGGCTCGGTGATCCGCCACGGGCCCGCCGACAGCGACCACCTGTTCATGGACGGCCCGCGGGTGTACACCCGCGCCGTGCGCGAGATGCTGCGCATGCTCGACCGCGCCGCCGCCCAGTCGGGGGCCTCGACAGCAGACCTCATGCACGTCATCCCCCACCAGGCGAATGGACGCATCATCTCGTCGGTGCAGGCGCGCAGCGGCCTGCCGGCCGACCGGTTCGTGGTGAACGTCGAGAACTGGGGCAACACGTCGTCGTCCACGATCCCCATCGCCATCGCGGAGCACCTGCCAAGCGGCCCCACGGGCCTCGGTGGCCTCGTGGCCTTCGGCGCGGGGCTCACCTCCGGTGCCGCTATCGTGGAGTTCACGGGCAACGACTGACCGGGGGAACGCCATGTCATCTGTCGAGTATTCGCTGGCCATCGAGTTGGATCGCGACTTCGACGAGGTCGTGGCTGCCACACGCGAGGCCCTGGCGGCCGAGGGCTTCGGCGTGCTCACCGAGATCGACGTGAAGGCCACGATGAAGGCCAAGCTGGACGTCGACCGCGAGGAGTACCTGATCCTCGGCGCGTGCAACCCGCCGCTGGCCCACAAGGCGCTCGACGCGGAGCCCGAGCTCGGCGTGCTGCTGCCGTGCAACGTGGTGATCTACCGCACCGAGGGCAGGACCCGCGTGAGCGCCGTGGCCGCCGAGCAGATGCTGGGCATGGTGGGCAACGACGCCCTCGCCCCGGTGGCCACCGAGGTGGCCGAGCGCCTCGACCGCGTGCTCGCGGCCGTGGCCGCCTCCTAGCGCTACCTGCCGGGGAGACGCGCGGCTAGGCCGCGTCGTCCGCCGCGGCCTCGAGGATGCGCCGGGCGTCGTCGGAGCGCAGGCCGCGCCGCGCGAGCCAGCCGAGCGCGCGGCGCCTGTCCCCGGAATCGGTGGC
>CAIYRJ010000140.1 GCA_903928615.1 uncultured Actinomycetes bacterium
CATCAGCCCTCCATGCGGCGGAACGCCAGCGTGGCGTTGTGCCCGCCGAAGCCGAACACGTTCGACAGCGCCACGCGCACATCGGCCTCGCGTGCGACATCGAGCACGTGGTCAACACCCGCGCACTCCGGGTCGAGCTCCGTGACGTTGATGGTGGGCGGCACGATGCCGTCGCGCACGGCAAGGGCCGTGAGGGCCGCCTCGAGCCCACCCGCGGCGCCGAGCGTGTGGCCGTGCATCGACTTGGTGCTGCTCACCATGGTGGCCGCGGCCTTCTCCTCGCCCAGCGCGCGCCGGATGACGCGGATCTCCGAGGGGTCACCCACCGGCGTCGACGTGCCGTGGGCGTTCACGTAGTCCACCTCGGACGCCTCGAGCCCGGCATCGGCGAGGGCCATGGTCATCGCGAGGGCGGGACCCACCGCCGTGGGGTCGGGCTCGGTGATGTGGTGGGCGTCGCCCGACAGGCCGTAGCCCGCGAGCTCGCAGATGATGTCGGCGCCGCGGTCGAGCGCGTGGCCGAGCTCCTCGAGCACCAGCACCGCACCGGCCTCCCCCATCACGAACCCATCGCGACCGATGTCGAACGGGCGGCTCGCGGAGCCGGGGTCGTCGTTGCGCGTGGAGAGCGCCTTCATGGCGTTGAAGCCCGCGATGCCCACCAGCGCCACGGCGCCCTCGGTGCCCCCGGCCAGCATGGCGTCGGCGCGGCCGAGCCGGATGTGGTCGAAGGCGTCACCGATGGCGTGGTTGGCCGACGCGCAGGCGGTGGTGGAGCACGAGAGCGGGCCCTGCAGGCCGATCTCCATCGAGGCCTGGGCGGCGCCCATGTTGGCGATGATGGTGGGGATGAACAGCGGGCTCAGGCGCGTGGGGCCGAGGTCGCGCAGGCGCACGGTCTGTTCGTGCCAGGTCTGGATGCCGCCGATGCCCGATCCGATGATCACGCCCATGCGGTCCGGCGTGACCGTGCCCTTGATCCCGGAGTCCTCGTAGCCGAGCATCGCCGCCGCCACGCCCAGGTGCGAGAAGCGGTCCATGCGCCGGGCGGTCTTGCGGTCGAGGAACTGCTCGATGTCGAAGCCGTCGGGCACCTCGCATGCGAAGTGCGTGTCGCACTCCGTGGGATCAAACTGGCGGATCACCGCCGCGGTGGAGGTGCCGGCCTTCGCGGCATCCCAGGAATCCTTCGCGCCGATTCCCAGCGGCGACACCACGCCGAGGCCGGTGATCACCACCCTGCGCAGGCCCTTCCCGTCTATGAGCGTGGTACCCATCGCGACTCCCGCCTACATCCCCAGCCCGCCGTCCACCGGGATGACGGTCCCGGTGATGAACGACGCGGCGTCCGAGCAGAGGAATGCCACGAGGCCCGCGACATCCTCCGGTGTTCCCAGTCGCCCGAGCGGGGTATGGCTGATCAACTGCTCCTTGATGTCATCCGACAGCACGTCGGTCATGTCGGTGCTGATGTACCCGGGCGCGATGGCGTTGGCCCTCACCCCGCGGGATCCCGCTTCCTTCGCGAGCGACTTCGTCATGCCGATAAGTCCGGCCTTCGCGGCAGCGTAATTCACCTGCCCCGCATTGCCCATGAGACCCACCACCGACGACACCGCCACGATCGATCCCTCGCGTCGCTTCATCATGCCGCGCAGCGCCGCGCGCGCGCAGTAGAAGGAGCCCGAGAGGTTCGTGTCGATCACCGCGCGCCAGTCGTCGTCGCTCATGCGCATCATCAGCCCGTCGCGAGTGATGCCGGCGTTCAGCACCAGCGCGCCCAGCGGCCCGAGGGCATCCTCGGCTCCGGTCACCACGGCCTCGGCGGCCGCGGGATCGGCGATGTCGCCCTGCACCACGGCGGCCTTCACGCCCGCGGCCTCCACGGCCGCGGCGGTGGCCTCGGCGCCCGCGAGGTCGTTCACGTAGCCCACGGCCACGTCGTGGCCGCCCTGCGCGAGGGCCACCGCGCATGCCGCGCCGATGCCGCGGCTCGCGCCGGTCACGAGGGCCGTGCTCATGCAATCACCTCCGCCAGGCCCTCCAGGCCCTCGGGCCCCGATACCTGGTGCAGCGTGGCGTCCCGCTTGATCCGCTTCACCAAACCCGAGAGCACCCGGCCGGGGCCGAGCTCCACGAAGGTGTCCGCGCCCATGGCCACGGCGGTCTCCACGGCGTGCCCGAAGCGCACCGGTGATGTGAGCTGGTCGAGCAGCACGGGCCGCATGCGATCGGCCGGCTCCACCTGCGCGGTGGTGGTGGACAGGAACTGCGGGGACGGCGGTTGCGGGTCCCAGGCCTCGAGCGCCGGGGCCAGGCGCTCCGATGCCGGCTCCATGAGCGGGCTGTGGAACGCGCCCCCCACCTTGAGCTGCGTGGCCTTTATGCCGCGCTCGGCGGTGATGGCGAGCAGGCGCTCGATGCCCTGCACCGATCCGGACGCCACCACCTGGCCCGGACAGTTGTAGTTGGCGGGCCACACGTCGCCGGCCTCGGCGCAGAGCGACTCGGCCTCGCCGTCGGAGAGCCCGAGGATTGCCGCCATGGTGCCGGGTCGGGCCTCACCGGCCGCCTGCATGGCCGCGCCGCGCTCGCCCACCAGGCGCAGGGCGTCGCCGAAGCCGATCGACCCGCATGCCACCAGCGCCGAGAACTCGCCCAGCGAGTGACCCAGCGCCACGTCGGCGCGCAGGCCATGATCGGTGGCCACGCGCAGGCAGGCCACGCTCATCGCCAGGATCGCCGGCTGGCACACGTCGGTGCGCACCAGGTCCTCTTCCGGGCCCTCGAAGATGATCTTCGTGATGTCGTAGCCCAGGGCGTCATTGGCCTCGGCAAATGCATCGGCGGCTGCCGGGAACGCCTCGGCGAGCTCGCGCCCCATGCCCACCTGCTGGGCGCCCTGGCCCGGGAAGAGCAGCGCGATCATGCGCGCGGCTCCCAGCGCACCAGCACGCTTCCCCACGTGAGCCCCGCGCCGAAGCCGACCATCAGCACCACGGCGCCATCGTCCAGCAGGCCCCGGTCACGGGCGTCGGCCATGGCCAGGGGAATGCTCGCCGACGAGGTGTTGCCCACCCGGTCGAGGTTCATCACCACCTTCTCGCGCGCGATTCCCATGCGCTCGGATGCGTGGTCGAGGATTCGCTCGTTGGCCTGGTGAGCCACCAGCAGGTCCACGTCGTCCATCGTCATCCCGGCCTCGTCGAGCAGGCGCTGGCTGCTCTCCACGAGGATGCGCGTGGCGAAGCGGAACACCTCGCGGCCGTTCATCTGGATGCAGGTGTCGGCAACCGGGGTGTCGTCCGAGCGCGGCGTGCGCGTGCCGCCGGCCGGAACCCAGAGGTCGGCCGGGCTGCTGCCGTCCGATCCCAGCTCCACGCCCATCACGCCGCTGCCCTGCTCGCCGTCGTCGGCCTCGAGCATCACCGCGCCGGCGCCGTCGGCGAACAGCACGCACGTGGCGCGGTCGTTCCAGTCGATGATGCGCGAGAGGGTCTCGGCACCCACCACCACGGCGCGCCGGGCGATGCCGCTCTCGATCATCCCGGTGGCCTGCGCGATGCCGTACATGAAACCCGAGCACACGGCATTGGTGTCGTAGGCCGCCACATGGTTCATGCCGCACTTGGTGCCGACCAGCGGGGCGCACGGCGGGAACACGTAGTCGGGCGTGGTGGTGGCCACGATGAGCAGGTCCACGTCGGCCGGATCGGTGCCGGTGCGCGCGAGCAGATCGTTCACGGCCTCGGCCGCGAGGTCGGTGGTGGCCTGGTCGGGAGCGGCGATGTGGCGCTGGCGGATTCCCGTGCGCGACACGATCCAGTCGTCGCTGGTGTCGACCATCTCCTCGAGCTCGGCGTTGGTGAGCACGCGCTCGGGCACGTAGGTGCCCACGCCGGTGAGCCGGGCGCGGGGCCGGCTGCGGCCCGTGGCGGCGACGAGGCTCACGAGCCCTCCAGCTGGTCGCGGTCGACGATCGCGAACTTGAGGGTGGCCTGGCACGCCACCTGGCCGTCAACCGTGGCCACGGCCTCGGCCTCGCCGATGGGGCCGCGCACGCGGGTCACCCGCGTGGCGAACTCCAGCACGTCTCCGGGGCGCACCGGGCGCTTGAAACGGCACTTGTCCACGCCGGCGAACAGCGCCAGCTTGCCCTTGCCGTCGTCGGTGGAGAGGGCCGCGAGGGCGCCCGTCTGGGCCAGGGCCTCGACGATGATGACCCCGGGCATGATGGGCTCGCCGGGGAAGTGCCCCGCGAGGAATGGCGTGTCGGGACGCAGGGTCCATCGCGCGCGCGCCGACTCGCCGGGAACCAGTTCCAGCACCTCGTCGATGAAGAGGAACGGATCCCGGTGGGGGAGCACGTCCTTGGGGTCCGGAAGATCGGTCACGTTCCCGCAAGGCTACTGGTTTCGG
>CAIYRJ010000141.1 GCA_903928615.1 uncultured Actinomycetes bacterium
CGTCGTCGAGCGGCTCGCCGAAGTGCATGACCCGGCCGCCGCTCCACGCCCCGATTGCGGTGTGTCCGATCTCGGCCATGCCCGGATTGTCCCACGTCGCAGCGCGCCCGGACGGGCCGTACGTCCCGGTCAGGGCTGCGCGCTGACCCTGAGTTCCTCGCCGCCGGCGATCACGACATCGCCATCGTGCAGCTGGCGTCCCCGTCGGTCGTCGAGCTCCCCGTTCACGGTCACGCCATCGGCGAGGATCGCCTTGACGTCGCCGCCACCCGATGCCAGCCCGGCGAGCTTGAGCAACTGGCCGAGGCGGATCATCTCGCCGCGAATGGGAACATCACGCACGCGCTCACGTTACGGCACGGGCGCGATAGCGTCCGGGCAGTGACCCGGGCCCGCTGGATCCTCATCGCGCTCGTCTGCGCCTCCATCGTCGCCATCGGCATCGTCGTCGCCGGCGCGACCGGCGGTGCGAGCGAGTTCTGGAGCGGATACGAGGGTGCTCTTACCCGGGTGAACTCCGAGCGCTGGTGGGCGCTCTGGGTGCTCCCCGGCTTGCTGCTCGCGCTCATCGCCGCGCTCGGCCTGAGCATTCGTACGTCCCCGTCGTGGGATGCCACGGCACCGGATTCCGGGCGCCGCTCCGCATTCCTCTGGGCGGGCGTCGCGGTGCTGGTGCTGTCGGTGAGCGCCCCGGTCGCCGTCATCGCGCAGGGCGGCCTGCTCTCCGCCCACATGCTGCAGCACGTGCTCATCGGGGCCCTCGCCCCCCTGCTCATCCTCCTGGCCATCCCGCGAGCCCAGCGCGGCACCCGCGAGCGCAGGCCCGTGCTGGCCATCGTGCTCCACCCCGTCGTTGCCTTCGCGCTCTGGCTTGCCTGCACGATCGCCTGGCTCGTGCCCGACATCCACCACGAGGTGCTGGTGCGCCCATGGGTGTGGGTGCTGCAGCAGGTGGCGGTGTTCGGAGCAGGCGTGATCATGTGGGCGCCGGTCACCGATCGCTTCGTCGACCCGCCCGCGTGGTTCCGAACCGGGGCGAAGTGCGTGTACATGATCGGCATCTGGTTCGCGGGCGTGGGCATCGCGAACGTGTACTGGTTCTCGGGCACGCCGTTCTACGAGTCGCATGAGGCGGGCGCCGCCGCCTTCGGCTTCTCGGCGCTGCAGGACCAGGCCAATGCCGGCACCGTGATGATCCTCGCCCACTGCGCCATCACGTTCGGCGCGATCGCCGTGCTGTTCTTCCGCCACGCGTCCGAGCGCGGGCTCGAGCAGCGCCTCATCGAGGCCGGCGTGCCGGAGGACGAGGTGCACCGCGCCACGTTCGACGGCGACCTCGTGGCCCTGGCCGGTCGCGAGGGCGTGCCGGTGCATACGCGCACCGGCCTCGACTGATGCCTGCCCCACGTCGTGCCGTGCCGTGCGCGCGGGTCCTTGCTGCCATGGGGGTCCTCGCCATGGCGTCGGGCGCCGCGCTGGGGGGGCCCATTCCGGTGCGCCCCGTTCCGGGAGAGGCCTTCTTCGGCCAGGTGGTGGCCATGGGGCCCGCATCCGCCGTGGAGGCCACCGTGTCGAGCAGGGGCGTGGTGCGCACCGTGCCGATGTCGGCAGGCGTCGCCCGCGCAGAGGTGTCGGGGCGCGTCGGGCCCCGCGGGGTCACCGTGGTGATGCGTGATGCGGCGGGCCGGGCGGTGGCCCGCCGGGCAACGCGTGATGCCTACCTCCTCCCGCGCTCGGGCCGCGTGGCGGTGCCGGGCGCACGGCGCGATCGCGCCCTCGAAAGCGCCCTGGGACGCATCGCCGCCCGCCATGCGGGCGTCAACGCGATCTGGGTGCAGAAGCTCTGGAACGGGCGGGCGGCGGGCTACAACGCCGATGCGGAGTTCCCGGC
>CAIYRJ010000142.1 GCA_903928615.1 uncultured Actinomycetes bacterium
CCGCCGCGCCCAGCGCCGACAGGAATGCGTCGTTCTCGGATGGCGCCCCGATGGTCACCCGCAGGGTGCCGGGGCACCCGAGCGCGGCGCCATCGCGCACGATGACCCCCCGCGTCAGGAGGTCCTCGTGCAGCACCCGGGCTTCGGTGCCCGGGTCAGGCGGCTCCATGAGGATAAAGTTGCCGCGGCTCGGGGTAAAGGGCACGCCCATTTCCGTGAGGGCCGCCGCCACCCGATCGCGCTCCGAAATGGCCTCATCAACGCGGGCCTGGATGGCCGCGGGGTGCTTGAGGCTCTCGAGCGCGGCCACCTGCGCCAGTTGGTTGGTGTTGAAGGGCTGGCGCACGGCGTCGAGGGCGTTGATCCACGCCTCGGAGCCGATTCCGTAGCCCACGCGCAGGCCGCAGAGCCCGTAGGCCTTGCTGAACGTGCGGGTGACCAGCAGGTTCGGGCGGGTGCGCGCCATCACCGACACGCGGCCGCGATCGGGCGCATCGACGAAGTCGTAGTAGGCCTCGTCAACGAGCACCGCGAGGTCGTCGGGGATGAGCCCGAGGAAGGCCTCGATCTCATCGGCCGAGCGATACACGCCCGTGGGATTGTTGGGGTTGCAGATGATCACCAGGCGCGTGCGCTCGTCCACGGCCGCGGCCATGGCGTGGAGGTCGTGGCCCCCGTCGGGCGCCAGCGGCACCTCGATGGCCTCGGCGCCGGCCTCGGCGGCCAGGTGCGGGTACATCGCGAACGACGGCGTGGCGTAGATGATGGTGGTGCCCGGATCGAGCAGCGCCACGCCCGCGTGCACGATCAGCTCGCATGAGCCGTTGCCGATGGACACCTGCGAGCGGTCGACGGCGTGGCGGTCGGCGATGGCGTCGCGAAGGTCACGCGCGGCGCCGTCGGGGTAGCGGTTGAGGCCGTGCAGTCCCTCGTCGATGACGGCCTTCACCTCGGGCAGGGGCGGGAACGGGCTTTCGTTCGAGGCCAGCTTCACCACCGACTCGAGGCCATACGCGGCCATCACCTCGGCCATGGTGAGGCCGGGCTCGTAGTGCGGTATTCCCTCGATGCGCGCGGAGGTGCGGATGCCCATCGCGCGGCATCATCGCATGGAGCCGCGAAATCGCGGACAGGGGTCGCCGGGGGCGCCGGTAACCTAGCCCCGGTGCCTGCACTCGACGCCAGCGCGGCCCTCACGCAGGAGGTCGAGATCGACCTCTTCCAGGGGCCCTTCGACCTGCTCCTCACCCTGCTGCTCAGGGATGAGGTCGACATGCTCGAGCTGCCGCTGGCCGACCTCATCGAGGAGGCCGTCACCCCCGCGCACGAGGAGCGCTGGGAGCTCGACGCCGCCAGCCAGCTGGTGCTGCTGCTCGCGGCCATCGCCGACCTCAAGGGCCGGCGCATGCTGGGCGAGGACGACGAGGACGAGCCCGACGTGGACGCCCTCGCGATGCGCGAGGCCCTCGAGGCCCGCCTGGTGGCCTACGCGCCCTTCCAGCGGGCGGCGCTGTGGCTGGCCGAGAGGCTGCGTGCGGCGCAGGGGCCGCGCTACCGCCGCGTGCCGCCGGGCACCGCCGCGCCCGTGCCGGTGCGCGACGACCCCGCCCGCCTGCGCGCCGCCATGGACAAGATGGTGGAGGCCCCGCCCGCGCCATCGCTCGAGCACATGGGCGTGCAGCGGCGCCCGCTACCGGAGCTGCTGGGCCGCCTGCGCGAGTCGATCGCGCGGCTTCGCGAGGTGTCGTTCGAGCAGATGGTGGCCGACTGCGACCGCCTCGAGGAGGCCCTCACCCTGCTGGCGGCGCTCGAGCTGGTGCGCCGTGGCGAGGCCGAGCTGCGGCAGGACGTCCCCTTCGGCGACATCCTCATCACCGGCACCCGGGCATGACCGAGCTGGCCCGCACCATCGAGGCCCTGCTGTTCATCGCGCCCGAGCCGCTCGAGGTGACCACCATGGAGGACATCACCGGGGAGCCGGCGTCCGAGATCGCCGTGGCCCTCAGCGAGATACGCGATCGCCACGCCGAGGACACCGGGCTCGAGCTGGCCGAGATCGCCGGCGGATGGGCGCTTCGCACCCGCGCCGACCTGGCTCCGGCCTGCGACCGCCTGCGCGCCCGCCCCCGCGAGGACCGCCTCTCGCCCGCCGCCATGGAGACCCTCGCCGTGGTGGCATACCTCGAGCCGGTGACGCGGCGCGAGATCGGCCGGCTTCGCGGCGTCGACGTGGACAGCACCGTGAGCAGCCTGCTCGACCGCGGGCTCATCGAGGAGGTCGACTCCCCGGGCGCCGGCCCCACGACCTTCCGCACCACCACCCTCTTCCTCGAGCGCTTCGGGCTGGCCCGGCGGGGCGACCTGCCGAGCCTCGAGCGCTTCGAGCTCACCGGACCCGAGGCGCAGGCGCTGCGTGCGCGCCTGCAGCAGGCCGAGCTGATCGCGGAGGCCGAGACCGGCGATGGCTGACATGCGGGTGCATCGCGCCCTGGCGCAGGCCGGGGTCGCGAGCCGCCGCGCCGCCGAGAAGCTGGTCGCCGAGGGCCGGGTCACCGTCAACGGCGCCGTGGCCACGGTGGGCCAGGTGGTGACCGACCGCGACGTGGTGGCCCTGGACGGGCGCACCATCGCGGCGGAGCCCGTGCGCACCTACATGCTCAACAAGGCGCTCGGCGTGGTGTCCACGGCGTCCGACCCCCAAGGGCGACCCACGGTGCTCGACGGCCTCCCCGACGACGTGCGCCTCTACCCCATCGGGCGACTCGACATCAACACCAGCGGCCTGCTGCTCATCACCAACGACGGCGATCTTGCCCACCGACTCATGCATCCGCGCTCGAAGGTGCCGAAGGAATACGAGGCGCTGGTGGAGGGACGGGTATCGTCCGCGTCCGTGCGAATGCTCCGCGATGGAATCGAACTGGATGACGGCCCCACCCAGCCCGCGAAGGTCGAGGTGATCGACCGCGACGCCAAGGGCGGCACGTGGCTGCGCATCGAGATCACCGAGGGCCGCAACCGGCAGGTGCGCCGCATGTGCGATGCCGTGGGCCACCCCGTGCGGCGCCTGGTGCGCACCCGCTACGGCGGGCTGGGGCTGGGGCGCCTGCGGCGCGGCGACCACCGCATGCTGTCGTCGGCTGAGCTGTCGCGCCTCGAGGCCCAAGCGGGGATCACCCGATGAGCGATCGCATCCGCGCCATTCGCGGCGCCATCACGGTGGCCGAGGACACCCCTGAGGAGGTGGTGTCCGCCACGCGCCTGCTGCTCGAGGACATGATCGCGCGCAACGGGCTGGCGCCCGACGACATGGTGTCGCTCATCTTCACCGCGACCGGCGACGTGACCAGCCAGTTCCCCGCCGTGGCGGCGCGCGAGATGGGGCTGCTCGGCGTGCCGCTGCTCTGCGCCACGGAGATCCCCGTGCCGGGCTCGCTGCCCCTGTGCGTCCGCGTGATGCTGCACGCCTACATGCCCGTGGATGCAGGGGTTTCCCACTCCTACCTGCGCGATGCGGTGCGGCTGCGCGACGATCTCGTGGACGACGCGGGCTCCGGTCACTCCGACCATTTGTAAAGGCCGTGTTGGGCCGAAACGACAGCGTTTCGCCTTACTCCGTATGGATGCCTAACCTTTCGTCAACCCTTTTTCTCACCCTCGAGGTCTTTCGATGAATCGCTATGCAAAGACGTTCGCAATCGGCGCCGCGGGCCTCGCGGGCGCCATTGCAATCGGCGTCGGCTCCGCCGGCGCCTCCATGCCCATGCCCCCTGGCATGCCCATGCCTCCGCAGTGCGCTCCGGGCCAGATGCCTAGCTCACAGGCACCCTGCATACCCACCGGCGGCAATGGCGGCGCCATGCCTCCAGGCATGCCGATGCCTGGAGGAGGACCCGCAGGCGCCGGCGGCAACGG
>CAIYRJ010000143.1 GCA_903928615.1 uncultured Actinomycetes bacterium
CACGCCCTCCTCCGGGTCACCCGCGAGCAGCCCGTCGTCACCCCGCGCGAGAACCCGCACCACGTCGAACACCACTCCGGCGGCTGCGGGCATGGCGTCCATGCCCCGGCCCAGCGCCGGGTTGACGATGATCCCCGGCGGGCGCGCCCCGGCCGCGAGGTGGTGATCGAGCACCATGACATCCATGCCGAGCTCCGTTGCCCGGGTGAGCGCCTCGACGCTCGAGGTGCCGCAGTCCACGCACACGAGCAGCCGCGCGCCGTCATCGGCGAGGCGCTCCACGGTGGCCTCGGATACCCCGTAGCCGTCCGTGAACCGGCTCGGCAGGAAGGTGGTCACCGCGGCGCCGCGCGAACGCAGGGCCTGCGCCAGGATCGCCGTGGAGCACACCCCGTCGCAGTCGTAGTCGCCATGGATGGCCACGCTCTCACCGGACGCGATCGCCTGGGCCAGGCGGGCGGCGGCGTCCTCCACCCCGTCGATGGCGAGGGGGTCGGGCAGCTCGCCGTCAGCGGCGAGGAACGCCCTTGCGGCCTCCGGATCCGCGAGCCCGCGCCGCACCAGTACCCACGCCATGGGCTCGGAGCACCCCAGGGCCTGCTCGAGACGGCGCACATCCGAATAGGCCACGCGCGACGCGCGCCACGGGGGCGCCGACGGGATCACATCAGGGCTGTCGCCAGGGGCGCTCAACCCGGCCGATCGTAATGGGGCGGGCGGACGCCGGGGTTACCAGTTGCCGCTGCGGATCATCCCGACGACGAGCCATCCGAACAGCACCAGGCCGGCCACGAAGCCGGGCACCCCGATGAGCGCGAGGCCGAACAGCTGCGGCCCCTCGGTGACGAACGTGCCGATGATCCCGGACGCCAGGATCACCGCCGCCGCGACCAGCGCGATGGCCATGCGATTCGCCGCGACCAGCGCCTTGTTGCTGGCCTCGTTGAGCTCGTTCAGGTCGATGGCGACGCGCACCTCGCCGTCCTTGAACTCGTCGAGCAGCTCCCCCAGCTGGATCGGGTACTCGAGCAGGGCGTTGGCGTACCGGCCGAAGTCGCTCTGCACCTTGCCCGCGATGCGCTCCGGGCTGTACTTGGCGTAGAGCAGCTTGCGCGCGTACGGCTTGGCCGTCTCGAACACGTTGTAGTCGGGCGAGATCGTGAGGGCGACGCCCGCGAGGGTGGCGAGCGCCTTGTCGAGGAGGATCCACCGTGATGGCAGGGTGATCTCGAGCTCGTAGACGATGCCGAAGAGCTCGTGGAGGATCTCCCGGACGTCGAGCTCGTCCATGCTCATGCCCATGTACCGGGCCATGAGGTCCTGGAGGCGGCGCGAGAACTCGTCCTCGAGCTCGCGGGGGTACCGGATGCCCAGCGCGCGCAGGTCGCGCGGCATGCGCTCGGTGTTCTGGCTCATGATGTCCGTGAACAGCCGGATCGCCGACTCGCGATCCTCCTGCGAGAGCAGGCCCACCATGCCGAAGTCGATGAGCCCGATGGTGTCGGGCCCGAGCACGATGATGTTCGCCGGGTGCGGATCGGCGTGGAACATGCCGTCGCCGAAGATCATCTGCATCCATGTCTCCGCGAGGCGGGCCGCGAGGGTGCGGCGGTCCTCCGCGCTCATGGCGTCGAGGTCTGCGTGCGCGAGGGTGGGGCCCTCGATGCGGTCCTGCGTGAGCACGCGCCCGGTCGTCTGGCGCCAGTGCACACGCGGCACCACCACGTGCTCGTTGCCCTCGAAGTTGCGGCGCACGGCCTCATCGTTTCGCGCCTCGTTGCGGTAGTCGAGCTCCTGGCGCACGGTCTTCGCGAACTCGTCAACCATGCCCTCGAGGTCGATGAACGCCAGGCGCTTCACGCGGTCCTTCGACAGTCGCGCGAGCTGGTAGAGCAGGTCGATGTCGGCGTTGAGCGTGTCCGCCGCATTGGGGCGCTGCACCTTCACCACCACCTCGCGACCCCCGGGCAGCTGCGCCACGTGCACCTGCCCCACCGACGCGCTGCCGATGGGGACCGGGTCGAACGACTCGAACGCCTGCTCGAGGGTGATCCCGAGGTCCTGCTCCACCACGGCGCGAATGGCCTCGAAGGGCTCGGGCCGCGCCTCGTCCTGCAGCTTGCGAAGCTCCGCCACCACGTCGGGCGGCACCACGTCGGGGCGCGTCGAGAGCAGCTGGCCGAACTTCACGAACGTCGGGCCGAGCTCCTCGAGCATCTCCCTCAGGCGGCGCCCGCGGGTGGCGCGGTCCTCCACCGTCTCGTCATCGGCGTCGCCATCGGTGCCGCCGAGGCGCCGCGAGAACACGTAGCCGAAGCCATGCTTCGTCGCGACCCGCGCGATCTCGCGCAGCCTGGCCAGCGTCCTCCTGCGCTCGCCGCGGCTCACGACCTTTGGCTACCCGTCGGAGGCGTCGGGCGGCGCGGGCACGGCGCCCGAGGCCTCCTCGAGCAGGCGGATGCGGTGCTCGAGCTCCGCGATGCGCTGGTCGACGTCGGCGATGTCGTCGCGCTGGGCGATGCCCAGCTCGCGCATCAGGCCGTGCAGGCCGCCTTCGATCTTCCCGACGATGCCCTGGCTCTCACCGCTCGCGCGCACGCGCGCCATGAGGCCGTCCACGGTGAGGCGACCCTCCTCGTCGGTCATCTGGCCCCGGCGCACCAGATCGTCCACGATCGCCTGCGCGCGCTCGCGCGTGAGCGACGCGGCACCCACCGCCACGAAGATCGCCTGTTCCACGGCCTCGCGTGGGCTGATCATCACCGTCTCCTTCGCTTCTTGACCTGGCTGTGGCGCCGCTCGCGCTTGGGCGGGGCATCTGCCGCATCCGGCGTTCCCTGCACATCATCGCGCGGCTGCGCCGGCTGCGCCTCATCCTTCGGTGCGTCGGACGCCTCCGGCTCGGGCTCCGCCGCCGGTGCGGGCTCGGGAGCGACCTCCGGCTGGGGCGCAGGCTCGGGCTCGGACGCCTGGGTCGCCGGTTCCTCCTGCGCATCCGGTTCGTCGTCGCGCATGAGGCTGGGCACCGCCTCGTCGTCATCGAGCGCCGCCTCGGCGCGCGCCAGCACGTCGAGATCTGCAACATCCGAGTCGTACGCGGCTGCCGCCTCGCGGGCCGCGCGCTTGCTGGCCTTCTTCGCGCGCTTCCGGCCCTCTGGCTGGTGCTCCTTCCAGATCGCGGCGAGCGGCGCCGCGATGAGGATCGACGACACGCCACCCGTGAGCAGGCCCACGAGCAGCGCGAACGAGAAGCTGCGCAGGGTGTCGCCCCCGAAGATGAACAGCATCAGCACGGGGAACACGGCCGTGAGCCCGGTGATGATGGATCGGGTGAGCGTCTCCTGCACGGAGCGGTTGACGACGTCCTTGTAGCGCGCATTTCGCATGAGCGGGGCGTTCTCGCGGATGCGGTCGAACACCACCACCACGTCGTACAACGAGTACCCGAGGATGGTCAGCAAGGCGGCCACCGTGGCGCTCGTGACCTCGTAACCCACGATCGAGTAGATGGCGATGGCCAACCAGACGTCGTGGATGACCGACAGCAGCGCCGGCAGTGCGAGCCGGTACTCGAACCGGATCGTCAGGTACAGGATGATGACCGCGAACGAGAGCAGGATCGCCCAGCCCGCACGTTCGACCACCTGTCTCCCGAACGTCGGGCCGACGGTTTCCACGAGGTACGTGCGCTCGTCGATGGTGCCGATGTCGGCCTCGAGGTTGCGCTTCAGCTCGTTCAGCTGCGCGGGCTGCAGGGTGGGCGTCTGGATCTGGAATCCGGCGCTGCCCGTGGCCGAGTCGGTGGTGGCCTGGATCTTGGCCTCGGGGAAGCCCTGGTCGGCCAGCACCGCGCGCACCTGTCCCTCGGTGGGCTGCTTGGCCTCGAACGAGATGGCGATGCGCGTTCCGCTGTTGAAGTCGAGGCCGAGGTTGAGGCCCTTGATGCCGATGAATGCCGCGCCGATGGCAAGCGGCACGAACGAGATGGCCAGCCACAGGCGCCACTTGCCGACGAAGTCGAACTTCCAGCGCGGCTCGCGCGCGGTGATGCCCATCGCCTTCTCGTTCTGCAGCACCTTGGTGTTCGAGAGCATCTCGATGACCACGCGGGTCACCACCACGGCCGTGAAGAGCGAGATGAGCACGCCGATCATCAGCGTGAACGCGAAGCCCTTCGGGCCCGCCGTGCTGAACAGGAACAGGATCGCCGCCGTGAGGAACGTCACGACGTTGGCGTCAATGATGGCGCTGATGCCCTTGGAGTATCCGGTGAGGATCGCCGACTTGGCGTTGCGCCCCGCCCGGGCTTCCTCGCGTATTCGCTCGAAGATCACGACGTTGGCGTCTGCCGCCACGCCGATGGTGAGGATGGCGCCGGCGATGCCCGGCAGGGTGAGCGTGATGGGCACCAGCACCGCGACCGCGAGGTAGAACAGCGCATAGATGATGAGCGCCCCGGCCGCGATCACGCCGAGCAGGCGGTAGTAGACGATCAGGAACAGGATGACCAGGAACAGGCCGGCGGCGGCGGCGATGAGGCCCTGGCGCAGGGACTCCTCGCCGAGGGTGGCCGACACCTGCTTCTGGCTGATGACGTCGAGGCGGATCGGGATGGCGCCCGAGTTCAGCTGGTCGGCGAGGGTGCGCGCGCTCTCGGTGGTGAAGTTGCCCGAGATCTGCGCGCCGTTGTTGCCGCTGATGCCGTTCGGGTACTGGCGGTAGTCGACGGTCGGGTTGCTGATGATCTTGCCGTCGAGCACGATCGCGAAGCTCTGCAGCTCCTGGCGCAGGGCACCGCGCTGCGCCAGGTCGCGCGTGACATCCTGGAACGCGGTCGAGCCCTGGTCGGTGAACTGCATGGTGACGATGGGCTCCTGGTTGCCACCGGTGGAGCCCGAGTCGAAGCTCTGCGCCGCGGACGTGATGTCACGACCGGTGAGCGCCGGCTTGTCCTGCATGAGCACGTAGACCGTGCGTGACGGGCTGTCGGGCTTCGACGGGTCGAGCTGCTGGCGGTCGGAGAAGATGACGAGGCCCTTGGGCACCGTCTCCAGCTCCATGCCCGCAGGCACCTTGCCGTCGTAGTCCTGCAGCAGGGAGGCTTTCTCGTAATCCGGCCCGGCCACCAGGTCGTGCGTCGCGTTCTTCTTGAACAGGTAGTAGCTGACCTGGCCCTCCACCGGGGGCCGCGGCGTGGTGTTCTGGGACTTTTGGACCATCTTCCACAGGCTCGGGTCCTGCGCCACGAAGTTGGCCTGGTAGTCGATGAAGACCAGCTGCGCGGGCCGGATCAGGTCTTCCACCACCTGGTCGGGGTTGTTCGCCCCGGCCAGCGACACCACGATCTGGTCGTCGCCCTGCGTCTGGATTTCGGGCTCCGACACGCCGAAGGCGTCGACGCGGTTGCGGATGACGTCCACCGACCGGTCGATGGCCTCCTTGTTCACCTCGGAGTCGCGGGTGGGCTTGCCCTGCAGCACCACCTCGACGCCTCCCTGCAGGTCGAGGCCGAGCACGGTCGGGCGCGTGGCGATCACGACGATCGACGCGCAGACCAGGCCGATGACGACCAGCAGGAAGAGGAACGAGCGGCGGCGGGTGCTCACCGGCGTGCCCCGGTCATGGACAAGCGGATGGCGGCTCGCCTATTCGGCGGCCGCCGCGGCGTCGGCCTCGGGGCTCGTCTTGCGGGCCACGGCCTGCTGCGAGATGCGGATGTCGACGTCCTCGGCGACCTGCAGGATGATCGTGCCGCCATCCTCCACCTCGGAGACGATGCCGTAGATACCCGAGGTGGTGAGCACCTCGTCGCCCGGCGAGAGCGTGCGGGCGAGTTCCTCCATCTCGCGACGGCGCTTCTGCTGCGGGCGGATGCCCACGAAGTAGATGAGCGCCACGAAGATGATGATGTAGACGGGCAGAAGGACCGCAGATGACATGCGGGATCCGGCCTCCGGAATGGGGTGCGGGACGCGCGCAGGCTAGCAGCGCCAACCGCGCCCCGCGGTGATCGGGGCACCCCGATGCGCGTGGTACGGTGGCCGCCCGTGAGGCACCTGTCCATCGCGATGGTCACCGAGTACGCCTACCCCATCCTGGGGGGCGTGAGCGAGCACGTGCACTTCCTCTCGCGCGAGCTCGCGCAGCGTGGCCACGACGTCACCGTCGTCACCGGCAACATCGGCGAGGCCGCCGAGGTGGCGGAGCTCGACCGCGAGGCGCACCGGGTGCACGGCTACCGCACCACCCGCATCGGCAAGTCGATGCCGTGGGTCGCCAATGGGTCGATCGCCCGCCTCACTGTGGGCCTCGGCATCAAGCACCAGATCGCCCGGGCCGTGCGCGGCATGGACGTCGTGCACGCGCAGGGCCTGGCGTCCCCCACCCTGCCCATGGGCGTGCTCAGGGTGTCCACGGCACCGTGCACGGTTGGCACGTTCCACACCTACTTCGACGAGGGCCACTGGCTCTACGACCGCATCGGCACCTACGTGCGCAACTCCCTGTCGCGGCTCGACCGGCGCATCGCCGTGTCGGAGGCCTGCATCACGGCGCTGGGCCACTACTTCCCCGGCGAGTGGGACGTCGTGCCGAACGGCATCGACTGCTCGCTCTACCGACCGCTCGGCCCGGGCGAGGACCGCCCTGCGGGCCCGCCGCGCATCCTCTTCGTGGGCCGGTTCGACCCGCGCAACGCCCTGGCCGACCTGCTCGAGGCCGCGGCCATCCTCAAGGCGGAGGGGCGCGACTTCACGGTGCAGGTGATCGGCGACGGCCCCGCGCGCCCGGTGTACGAGCGCAAGGCGAAGAGCCTCGACGTGTGGGACCGGGTGGAGTGGCTCGGGCTGCTCAACGAGGAGCGCCCGCGGTTCTACCGCGAGGCCGACGTCATGGCGGCTCCGTGCGTGCTGGCGTCGTTCGGCGTGGTGCTGCTGGAAGCCCTGGCATCGGGCACCCCCGTGGTGGCCGCCGACAACGTGGGCTTCCGGCAGGTGATCCGCGGTGATGTCCCCGGTCGCTTCGTGCCGCCGCATGACCCCGCCGAGCTCGCCCGGGGCATCGCCGAGGTGCTCGATGATCCCGCGCGGGCCGAGGAGATCGGGCGCCAGGGGCGAATCGCCGTCGCAGAGGAGTTCGACTGGCCCCGGGTCACAGACCGCATCGAGGCGATCTACAACGAGGTCCTCGACTCCAAGAAGCCCGGCGCCACGCGCCACGCAGCCCCGACAGGAGGCACCGCATGACCCGCAACCGCATCGTCACCCTCGCCGCCACCGGCCTCATCGGGGGCGCGCTCGTCCTCGCCGGCTGCGGCAGCTCGTCCGACACGGCATCCACCGCGTCCGACACCGCCGCCACGACAGCAACCACGGACACCACTGCCACCACGGCCTCGGCGCCCATTCCGTGCATCGGCGCGGAGGAGGCCTGCACCGCCAAGGTGCCGCTGGGCGGGGGCGCATCTGCCCGCACCGTGCAGATCGAGCTCACCGGCACCAACATGGGTGAGCCGAAGACCACGGTGGAGGCCGAGTACGAGGGCGCCTACGACATCAGCGACGCCAAGTTCACCACCGGTGGGTCGATCTACGAGTTCACGCTCGACGCGGTGGAGAGCATCCCCGAGGGCGTGAACCTCGAGATGACCTTCGCGCAGAAGAAGTAGCAGCGGGACCGCCGGGCGCGAGGCCCGGCACGGTGCGCCCTAGCGCACCGACCCCCAGGCGGCACCGGGGTCGCCGTCGTCGAACAGGGAGTCCTGGGCGGCGGCGACCTTCGGCACCTCGAGCCCCAGGTGGGCATAGGCGCGCGGGGTGGCGACGCGACCGCGGGGCGTGCGCGCGAGCAGGCCCTGCTGCAGCAGGAACGGCTCGTAGACGTCCTCGATGGTGTCCGGGCTCTCCCCCACCGCGTCGGCCAGCGTGCCGAGCCCCGTGGGGCGCCCGCTGAAGGTGACGGCCAGGTGGGTGAGGATCTTCCGGTCGAGGTCGTCGAGGCCGGCGTCGTCCACCTCGAGGATCTGCAGGGCCTCCTCGGCCACCGGCTGGTCGATCCGCCCCATGGCCTTCACCTGTGCCACGTCGCGCACGCGCCGCAGCAGGCGGTTGGCGATGCGTGGCGTTCCGCGCGAGCGCACGGCGATGGCCACAGCGCCATCGGGCGCGACCTCCACGCCGAGCAGGTCGGCGGAGCGCGTGATGATGCGCGCCAGGTCGTCCGGCCCGTAGTAGTCGAGGCGCTGCACCACCCCGAAGCGGTCCCGGAGCGGCGTGGTGAGCAGGCCGGATCGCGTGGTGGCGCCCACCAGGGTGAACCGCGGCAGGTCGAGCCGAAGAGTGCGCGCCTGCGGCCCCTGGCCCAGCACCACGTCGAGCTGGAAATCCTCCATCGCGGGGTAGAGCACTTCCTCGACGGAGCGGTTCATGCGGTGGATCTCGTCGACGAACAGCACGTCCCCGGGCCCGAGGGCGGTGAGGATCGCCGCGAGGTCGCCCTTGCGCTCGAGCACCGGGCCACTGGTGATCGTGATCTCCACGCCCATCTCCGACGCCAGGATGATGGCCAGCGAGGTCTTTCCCAGGCCGGGCGGGCCGGCCAGCAGCACGTGGTCAAGTGCCTCGTCGCGCTGGCGCGCGGCCTCGAGGAAGATGCCCAGCTGCTGGCGCACGGAGTCCTGCCCGATGAAGTCATCGAGCGTGCGCGGGCGCAGCGAGGTGTCGAACGACTCCTCCTCGGGAGTCACCTCGGGATCGCCCAGGCGGTCGTCGTCGGTCATCGCCCGAGCACCGCGAGGCCGTGGCGGATCAGCGCCTCCTCGTCAAGGTCGGCATCGGCGCCCGTCAGCGCGGCGTCAACCTGGTCGGGCGGGAAGCCCAGGGCCACCAGGCCCTCCCGCGCACCACCGCGTGGACCGGTGGCCACCGCGCCGTTGCCCGTGGGCCCGCCGGCGATGCCCACCTTGTCGCGCAGCTCGAGGATGACCCTCTCCGCGGTCTTCTTCCCCACGCCCGCGGCCTTGGAGATGTACGCGACGTCCCCGCCCCCGATGGCCAGGGCCACGGCCTGCGGCGTGCCGAGGCCGCAGATGGCCAGCGCGCTGCGCGGCCCCACGCCGTTGACGCCCAGCAGCGACTCGAAGATGAGGCGCTCCGACTCATCGCTGAAGCCGTAGAGGTCGAGGGCGTCCTCCCGCACCACGAGGTGGGTGTGCAGCACCACCTCGCTGCCGATGCCGGGGAGGTCGGCGCGCGTGGAATCGGAGATCCGCACGCCGAATCCCATGCCCCCCATGCCCACCACGACGCCGTCGGCGTCGGCGGCCACCAGGTGGCCGCGCACGAACCGGATCATGCGGCGGAGGCTATCGCCGCTCCCGGACGCCGATCGCGGCCTGCAGGGGCCCGGCCGCGGCGTGGCAGATGGCCACCGCGATGGCGTCGGCCGAGTGGTCGGTGTCGGCGTCCACGCCCGTGAGCCGCGTGACCATGGCGCGCACCTGGTCCTTGCCCGCGCGGCCGTTGCCGCTGATCGACTGCTTGATGGCGGTGGGCGTGTACTCGGCCACCGCGAGCCCGGACTGCGCGCATGAGACCAGCAGCGCGCCGCGCGCCGCGGCCATGCCCATGGCGGCCTTGCTCACCGGGTGCACGAAGAAGGCCTCGATGGCGGCCACCTCGGGCGCGTGCGCGCTGATCACCGCGGCGAGGCCGTCGTGCAGGGCCAGCAGCCGATCCTCGGTGGGCGTGGCGGCCTTGGTGCGGATGGTGCCGTGGGCAAGCACATCCATGCGGCTGCCCGCGCGGCGCACCACGCCGTAGCCGGTGTTCGCCAGCCCGGGGTCGATCCCCAGCACGATCACGCGGCCACGTCCCTAGCCGGCGACGGCCTCCATGACCTCTTCGGAGATGTCGAAGTTGGCGTAGACGTCCTGGACGTCGTCATTCTCCTCGAGGCTGTCGATGAGGCGGAGCAGCTGGCGGGCCTCCTTCTCGCCCGCCTCCACCGTGGTCTTGGGAAGCATGGTGATGTCCGCGGACGCCGCCGCGAATCCCGCGCCCTCGAGGCTCTCGCGCACGGCCGAGAGGCCGGTCGGGTCGGTGACCACCTGCCACTGCGAGCCGTCCTCGCTGATGTCCTCGGCACCACCCTCGAGGGCCGCGTCCATGAGGGCATCCTCGTCCACGCCCTCCCCGTCCACGAGGATGATTCCCTTGCGCTCGAACTGCCACGCCACGCTGCCGGGCGTGCCCAGCTCGGATCCGTTCTTCGTGAAGATGTGGCGCACGTCGCTGGCAGTGCGGTTGCGGTTGTCGGTGAGCGCCACGCAGATGATGGCCACGCCGCCGGGGCCATAGCCCTCGTAGGTGACGGCCTCGTAGTCCACCCCATCGCCACCGGCGCCGGTGCCCTTCTGGATGGCGCGCTCGATGTTGTCCTTGGGCATCGAGTTGGCGCGCGCCTTCTCGATGGCCGTGGCGAGCGCGGCGTTCGACACCGGATCGCCGCCGCCCTCGCGCGCGGCCACGGTGATGGCCCGGGAGAGCTTGGAGAAGAGCTGGCCGCGCTTGGCATCGGCGGCGCCCTTCTTGCGCTTGATGGTGGCCCACTTACTGTGCCCCGACAACGGTGTCCTCCTCGTGCTCCGTTCCTGCTGACCTCTCCTGCACCCCCTCGACGAACAGCCGATGCAGTCGCCTGTCGTCGGTGAGCTCCGGGTGGAATGCCGCCACGATGCGCGTGGCGTCGCGCGCGGCAACCGGATGCCCCCCGTGCTCTGCGAGCACCTCGACCCCGGGGCCGACGCGCTCGATCCAGGGAGCACGGATGAAGATACCGCGCACGGGCGGATCACCCAGCGCGGGAACGTCCACGGGCGCCTCGAACGAGTGCACCTGGCGCCCGAATGCGTTGCGGCGCACCACGATGTCCATGCCGCCCACGAGGGGCTGGGGGCCGCCGCCCTCGATGCCGCTGGCGAGCATGATCATGCCGGCGCATGTGCCCAGCACCGGCAGGCCATCGTCCACCCGCGCGCGCAGGGCGTCGAGCAGGCCCGACTCCCCGGCGACGAGGCCGAACGTGGTGCTCTCCCCGCCGGGGATGACGATGCCATCGAGCCCCTCGAGGTCGGCCGCGCTGCGCACGCGCGATGTGCGCGCGCCGACATCGGCCAGCGCGGCCTCGTGCTCCGACACCGCCCCCTGCACGGCGAGCACGCCGATGCGCGGGCGCCGTGCGTCGGCTGCGCTCACCAGCCCCGGGTCTGCAGCAGTCCGCCCTCGCCCAGCTCGCCGATCTCGATGCCGGGCATCGCCTCGCGCAGGCCGCGCGACACGCGGGCGACCACCTCCGGGTCATCCCAGTGCGTGGTGGCCTCCACGATGGCGCGCGCACGGGCGGGCGGGTCCTCGCTCATGAAGATGCCGCTGCCCACGAACACGCCCTCGGCACCCAGGAACATCATCAGCGCTGCGTCCGCCGGGGTGGCGATGCCGCCGGCCGAGAAGTTCACCACGGGCAGTCGGCCATGCAGGCCCACCCACTCGATGAGCTCGAGCGGCGCGGCCATCTCCTTCGCGATGGCGAAGCGCTCGTCGGGCGTGGCCGAGGCCACGCGCCGGATGTCCTGCGTGATGGTCTTCATGTGGCGCACGGCCTCGACCACGTTGCCAGTGCCGGCCTCGCCCTTGGTGCGGATCATCGCAGCACCCTCGGCCACGCGGCGAAGGGCCTCGCCGAGGTTGGTGGCGCCGCAGACGAACGGCACGGTGAAGGCGCGCTTGTCCACGTGGCTCGCCTCGTCGGCGGGAGTGAGCACCTCCGACTCGTCGATGTAGTCGATCTCGAGCGCCTGCAGCACCTGCGCCTCGACGTAGTGGCCGATGCGGCACTTGGCCATCACGGGGATCGTGACGGCCTCCTGGATGCCCATGATCATCTCGGGGTCGCTCATGCGCGCCACGCCGCCGGCCTTGCGGATCTCGGCGGGGATGCGCTCGAGCGCCATCACGGCGCAGGCGCCGGAGTCCTCGGCGATCTTCGCCTGCTCGGCGTCGACCACGTCCATGATGACGCCGCCCTTGAGCATGCGGGCGAGGCCCGCCTTCACCGCGTCGGTGCCGGTGGCGCCCTGGGCGCCGTTGCCTGCGACGTCGTCGCTCACTCAACAACTCCTGATCGGGATCGCCGGGAGTGTAGAACGGAGCAGGCCCTCCCGGGCACCCGTAAAGGGCCGTTACGCGCTAGGCAGGGATGGCCGTCAGGTTGCGCCGCGGCAGCTGGTGCGCCGCGATGCCATGGGCCAGGGCCTGCGCTACCGCCACGAATGCCGTGAGGCTGGGCTCACCGCCCCGCTCCTCGGCGGGAACGACCCGCACCACGGGGGCGCGGGCAGCGGCGGAGAGGCTGGAATCGACGAGCGCAACCGCAGGAGCGCCGGCAGACCGCGCAGCGGCAACGGCGTACTCGGCCACGCGGGTCTCCTTGCCCACCGAGACGGCGATGAGTCCTCCCCCGCGGGCCAGGGCCCCGAGGCGCATGCGGATGCGCGGCTCACCGGAATCGACCACGAGCACCTCGCGTCCGCCCCGGGCGAGGCGATCCTCCAGCAGCGCCAGCACCGGGCGGGCGGCACCGTCACCGGCCACCACGATCGGCGCCACGCCTGCGAGGGGCGTCACCAGGGGCTGCACGCCCTCGGTGCCGAGCCGTGCGGCGAGGTCCTCGAGCGCGAGGCGGTCGGTGTCGAGCACCTGCACGCGGCCGGGCTGCCCGGGGGCGCCGACGGCGCGCACGCCGAGTCCGGGCCGGTGGGCCTGGCGCACCGTGCGCTGGAGTTCGGGGTAGCCCGCGTAGCCAAGGGCCTGCGCGAAGCGCACGACCGTGGCGGGGCTGCAGTGGGCGGCCTGCGCCACCTCGTGTGCCGACACCAGCGGAAGCTCCGCGAGGTGATCCACGAGGTAACGGGCGAGGGCCTGCTGGGCCGGGCTGAACCGCTCGTAATCGCGGCGGAGGACCTCGGCGAGCTCGGTTGCGTCAGGTGGCACGTGCCTGTGTTTCGACAGGCGGGCGCCCCTCCCTTCCCGCGTCGGCCTACGATTCACGCGTGCTCCGCGCCCTCGCCCTCGTCGCAGTGCTGGCGGCGCCCGCCGCGGCGGTGGCCGCCCCATGGCTCCCGCCGTCGGCGCTCGCCCCTCCCGCCCGCGGGTCCGGCCCCCCGGCCGTGGCCGGCAACGACGACGGCCGGGCCGTGGCGGCGTGGACCACCCGCGACGGCGTGGTGGCGTCCCTGCGCACTCCCGGGGGGCCCTGGTATTCGCCGGTGCGCGTTCCGGGCAGCGGCCGCGGCGCGACCGACGTGGCGGTGGCCGTGACCGACGACGGCCTCGCCGCGGTCGCATGGATCGAGCGCGGCCGGGTGCGGGCGAGCATCCGCCCGGCGCGCAAGAGGTTCCTCCCGGCCACGGCGATATCCCCGGCGGGGCGAGTGCCCCTCGCGCCTCGCGTGGCGTTCGGGCTCGGCTGCGGTCCACTCGTGGCCTGGCAGTCGGACGAGGGCGGGCGCAGCGCGATCCGCGCCGCCTGCGGTCGCGGCGATGGCCGCTTCGGGGCGCAGGCACGCGTGTCTCCCGAGGGGGAGCAGGCGTCCGGGCCTGCGGTGGCTGGCGGCCCCACGGGCGTGATCGTGCTCTGGCGCCAGGACGATGGCGGCACCTACCGGGTGCGCTCGGCCACGCGTGGCCCCGCAGGCGGGTTCTCCCCCGCCGACACCCCGTCTCCCGCCGGCACGGCGGTGATCGTGGATCCCTCCGTGGCACTGGCACCTGATGGCGCCGCGATCGCCGCGTGGACCCTCACCCGCGGGGACGCCGTGGTCGTGCAGTCGGCGGTGCGCCCGGTGACCGGCGGATGGACGGCTCCCGACGACCTCTCACGCCCGGCCCCCCAGGCCCGGGGCGCACGGGTGGGCGTGGACGCCGCAGGAGGCGCGCTGGTGGCGTGGTCGCGGTCCGGCGTGGTGCAGGTGGCCGAGCGGCCGACGGGCCAGGGGTGGACACCAGCGCGCGACCTCTCGGATGCGGCGTCCACGTCGGGCGCCCCATCGGTGGCCGTGAGCGCAGCCGGGTCGGCGGTGGTCACGTGGCCCGCCGTGGTGGCGGGCGCCCCCGTGGTGCAGGCCGCCCTGCGCCCGGCGGGGGGCGCGTTCACCACCGGCACCACCATCTCCGATCCCGCGCGCCCCTCCATCGCGCCACAGGCGGCCGTGAGCGATGACGGCGTGGCGCCGGTGGCCTGGCAGTGGACGAACCCCTCCCAGGACCCCACCTTCGCGCCGTCCGGCGTGATGACCGCCACCGGTGTCGCCGGGTCGTCCGTGTCGGGCCCTGCGCTGGTGGTCGACCTGCGCGCGCGGCCCTCACGCGTGCGCCCGGGGCAGCCGATCCGCATCACCTTCGGTCTCTCCGAGTCATCGCGCGTGCGCATCACGGCACGCCGCGACGGCTCGCGCCGGGTGGTCGGCTCCATCGAGATGAACGGCGTCGATGGCGCCAACCTGCTGGCCCTCTCGGGCAGCCTCGGGGGAGCCTCGCTCGGGCGCGGCAGGTGGGTGATCACCGCCCAGCCGGCCGGGGGCACGCCGCGATCGCTGTCGCTGGTTGTGGTTTAGTCCCGCCCAGTGCCCGCCGTCTCGCCGATCTCCCGCGACCTCGCCATCGATGGATGGGGGCTCGCCGGCGTGGGCGTCGCGGGGGTGGTCGCCGCCTCGATCGTGATCGAGGGCGGAGCCGGGCGGGCCATCATCCCCTTCATCATCGTCGCGCTGGTATTCGGCCTGGCGCAGGTGGTGGTGAGCGGCGGGTGGCTGCGCAACGCCGTGCGTGACGCCCCGTCGGCCCCGGACGACCTCGTGCCGGAACCCGACTCGGCCACGGTCCGGCGCGCCGCGCTGCCGGCGCTGATCGCGCTCATCCTCATCATCATCGCGCTGTTCGTGTGGGTGCAGTTCGCGGCGCTGCTCGCGGGCCTGGCCTTCGCGGCCGGCATGACCGACCTGAGGTCGCGCCAGTGGATCGTCGCGCTCGAGAGGAGCGAGGGCGTCACGATCCTCCGCCAGGCCGCCTGGCTGCCGTTCGCCACGGCGCGCAAGCCCCTGTGGGCGCGCGCCGACGGCGACTGACCGCTAGGAGTCGTCCTCCTCGGCGGGGTCCCCGCCCGTGAGCTCCTCCACCTGCGCGCGAATGGCCTCGAGCCGCGCCTCGCACCAGGCCTGCAGTGCCGCCCCGCGGCGGAAGAGGCGCAGGGCCTCATCGAGCCCGGCGTCGCCGGACTCGAGGCGGTCGACGCACTCCTCGAGCTCGGCCATGGCGTCCTCGAACGGCACCCCGTCGGGGATGTCCCCCACCTCGGTGATCTCGATCGACGAGAGATCGGGCACGGCGTCGCCCATCAGGCCTCCTCCTCCACCCGCGCGGCCACCACGCCGTCGCGGAATTCCAGTGACAGCAGCATCCCCGCGGGCAGCGACCCGGCCGACTGCACGAGGGCCCCGGCGTCATCGCGCACCAGCGCGAAGCCCTCGGCCAGCGGGCGCGCCGGGTCGCATGCGGTGAGGCGGGCCGTGAGCACGGCCAGTCGCGCAGCCGATCCGGTTTCGGCGGAACCGATGGCGAGCAGCCTGCGGGCCCCCAGCGCCCGCAGGTCGCGGCCGGGCATCACCACGGCCTCGCGCGCAGCCCTCCCCAAACGCGCCCCGAGCGTGCCCACGGCCTCGAGCGGGCGGCGCACCACGGCGTCGTGCGGGCGCACGAGCCCCGGGCGCGCCGCGATGAGGTCGAGTTCCCGGCGCGCCCGCCCGGCGGCGCGCAGCGCCCCTCCCGCCAGCCGGCGGCGCAGGGCCGCGAGGTCCTCGAGCATCAGGGCGCGATCAGGCACCACCAGGTCGGCAGCGGCCGTGGGGGTGGCGCCGCGGGCATCGGCGGCCAGGCATGCGAGGGTGATGTCGGGGTCGTGCCCGATGCCGGCCACCACCGGGGTGGACGATGCCCGGATGGCGCGCACCACCTGCTCGTCGCTGAAGGGGAGCAGGTCCTGCAGCGATCCGCCGCCGCGCGCGACGATGATCACGTCGATGCGCGGGTCGGCGTCGAGCGCGGCGATCGCCCGTGTCACCTCGGCCACGCACGCGCCGCCCTGCATCGCTGCGTGCGCGACCACCACGCGCATGGGGAACCTCCCCTCGATGCGCCGCAGCACGTCCGCGCGCGCCGCGCTGCCCGCGGCGGTCACGAGCCCCACTCCGGTCGGCAGGAACGGCAGCGGGCGCTTGATGGCCTCGTCGAACAGCCCCTCTTCCGCAAGGCGTCGCCGGCGCTCTTCGATCATCCGCAGGATCTCGCCCTCGCCCGCGGGCTCGATGCGCCTGAGCCGGATGATCAGGCGACCGTCGCGGCGCGAGAACTCCGGCCGGGCCACTGCTTGCACCACGGCGCCATCGGCCAGCTCATGCCCGTGCTCGACGTCGGTGGCGTACGCGAAGCAGTCCACGCGGGCGTCGTGGCCCTCGCGCGGATCCTCCAGCCGGAACCACAGCAGGCGGCCATCACGACCGGAGCGCAGGTTCACCACCTCGCCGCGTATGTAAACGGTGCGCGTGTTGTCGCTGATCACGCGCTCCAGCGCGCTCACCACCTCGTCCACCTCGAACACGCGTCCGCGCGCGGCATCATCGGCCATGGCCAGATGATGCCGCTCAGGTCGGGGGCATGAGGGCCACCATCACCGCCACGGCGGCGAGCACCGCGGCGCCCAGCAGCACCTCCGCGCGCACGCTCGCCACGAGCGCCGGAAGGCCGTCGGATGCCCCCGCGGGCTCCAGCCCGAGCGCCACCCGCTCGAGCCGGGGATGAAGCACGAGGCGATTCCACGCAGCCAGCACGAGCATCACCCCGAACACCACGAGCTTCGCGAGCAGCGCGAGCCCGTAGTCGGTGGTCCAGAGGGCCGAGAGCGACGGCAGCTCGGCGAGCGCCCGGTACACGCCCGTGATCACGAGCACCACCACGGCCGCCACGGCGACCGACGAGAAACGCACCACCACCCCGGCACCAAGGCGCACGCGATCCGGCTCCGCGAGGCGGGCAAGAAGGGGCAGCGCGAGCACCATGAGCATCACCAGGCCGCCGAGCCAGGCCGCCGTGGCCCAGCCGTGCGCGATGTCGATGAGCGTGCCGAGCGTGGCGTCCGTGCCGCTGGCCGCGTGCCCCGACCACGAGAGCAGCACGGCACCGGCGAGGCCAGGCACCGCGAGGGCGTACATGCGGGCGCCGGATGGCGCCAGCGGCGGATCGCCACGGCGCAGCACCGCAGCGGCCACGGCCCCAACGATGGCGAGCACCAGCAGCCCGATCCAGGCGGCGCCCCAGCGGGTGCCTCCCAGCAGGTCGCCCCAGGCGCCACCCACCGCCGCGCCCTGCACGGGGAGCGCGATGGCCAGGCCCGCCACCCATGCCGCGAGCAGCCCCCACCACGCGCGCCACCACGCGCGCACGGGGCCCGGGGCCGCACCCAGGGCGTCTTCCCTCAATCGCCCCGCGCCCTCGGCCGCGGGCGGTGCCACGCCCCCCGCCGACCACGCGCGCGCCATCACCCACTCGCGCGTGAGGGCCATCCCGGCCGTTCCGAGCACGCCGATCAGCACCAGCAGGCGGGCGACCACGGCAAGTGGCCCGGCGCCGTCGGACCCCTCCGGCGTCACGGGGCCGGCCGCGGGCTGCGCCGCCCGCACCGCGAAGCTGCTGGTGCCCGCGAATGCATGGCCGTCGGTGGTCATGCCCGACCATGCCACCCGGTACGTGCCCGTCCCGTCGCGCGGCACGGCGATGATCATCGCCTGCGGATCGTTCGCGCCGACGGTGACGCTCGTGGACACCTTCCCCGCGGGTCCGCGCACCTGCGCACGCGCCAGCGTCGCCTCGAGCGGAGCCGGCTGCGCCACGCGCACCGACGCGGGCGCCATCGCGACGGTCGCGCCGTCGGCGGGCGTCACCGTCACCGCCGCCCAGGCGGATGCGGGCAGCGCGAGGGCGACTGCGCACGCCAGCACCAGCAGCAGTCGCATCGCGACGCGGTGCGCCATCAGGCCCCCGAGAAGGTGAGCACGAGGAGCACCGTGTTGAGGGCGATCACCACCAGGGCGATAGCGATGCCCAGGATCGTCGTGATGCGCCGGTTCACGAGCACGCCCATCACCTGCCGATCGGCCGTGGCCTGCAGCAGGGGGATGAGCGCGAAGGGGATGCCGAACGACAGGATGACCTGCGAGATGACCAGGGCGAG
>CAIYRJ010000144.1 GCA_903928615.1 uncultured Actinomycetes bacterium
CGGCGTTCGCTGCGCCGGATGCCACGCCTAGGCAGGCGAGGGCGCATGCGCCAAAGAGAGCAACACGACTCGTCCGGGTATCGGACTCGGAGGGCATGGTCAGATAATACGCGGAGTGTGGTGAGGTCGTCCAGTCTCGGTGGTCCGCGCGCACGGGCCGCGCGGATGGACTCAAGCGAACCCTGAGAACATCACTCGCAGGTGTTTCTCAGCACAGCCAGCGCACACTTCAGCCCCGGCGCTCACGTACTCCACTGGCCCGAGCGTTCGGCACATGCGGCACCGCCGGAACCCGCGACTGTGGCCTCTGCCCGCCGGCCTTCCGGAAGGTGGAATGGGACGCCCGCGGCCGGCAGGGCGATCGTGGCCCGCGCGGCGCGAGGGGGGCGACAGGTGCGCAGGGCCCTGCGGGGCCTGTCGGACCCGCGGGCCCGGCCGGGCCTACGGGTGCCACGGGCCCCGAGGGGCCGCAGGGCCCCGCCGGCCAGATCGGCCCCCAGGGCCCGGGCACCACCATCTACGCGAAGGTCAACTACGACGCCACGATCACCCCGGGGTACTCGTCCAACGTCAGCGGGGTCACCCAGCTCGGGACCGGGTTGTTCATGATCACCGTCTCCCGCCCGGGCGGCACCCAGGGGTGCATTCCGCAGGCGACGGCGTACTGGCCCGGCGGGCCACTCGTGGCGAACGTGGCCATCCAGAGCGAGGTCGGCGGCCAGTATCTCGTGGCCATCTACCTCGGGAACAGTCCCGTGAACGAGGGCTTCTGGTTCACCATGGTGTGCCCCCCGTCCTAGGGGAGATCAGCGCGTCGTGCGGCTGCGGCGGCCGCCCGGAGCCGCTCGGCGGCCTCGGGGCCCAGAAGGGTGACTGTCACCTGCCCGGGCCGGCTCTTCCCCTTCCGGAAGCGCGGGTCGGCCTCGAGCCGCCTCAACTGACGCTGGATCGCCGCCTCGCGCTCCTCGTCGGTCATGAGGCCACCCCCGGCCCGCACTCCCCGAGCTCTTCGTCGGTCACCGACAGCATCGCCGACTGCGCCGGGCCGAGATCCACCGACAGCAGGTTGCCCGCGCTGTTGATCCAGCAGCCCGTGTGGTTGCCCTGCAGCAGCCGGCGCAGGCGGGCGGTGTCGTGGTTTCGCACCAGGCGCTCCTCGCCGCCGTGAAGGCGCAGGGAGATCTCATCGCCCTCGATGCCGGTGACCGTCACCGGCTGCCAGCCCTTCGCGCGGTGCACCTGGATGAAGTGCGGGTCGTGGCCCGCGCGGGTATCGCCGCACCTGAAGATCTTCGCCATGTCTCCTCCGTCAGTAGGTCGTGGGCACGCGGGCCCCGAACCGGTTGACCAGCTGCACGCAGCAGCTCTTCGCGCCCTCGCCCACGGCGCGGCAGACCACGGCCAGCTGCTCCTCGGAGAGGCCGTCCATGAAGCCCGTCCACTCCACGTGCACGGCTGCGAGATCGGTCGACTCCTCGTGGCGCTGCAGCACCATGCGGCCGAAG
>CAIYRJ010000145.1 GCA_903928615.1 uncultured Actinomycetes bacterium
ACGCGACGGGCGCTCATGCCGGTGCCTCCTCGCGCAGGCGCCGCAGGCGGTTCTCCTCGGCGTCCGGCAGCCGCAGGTACTCGGGCGCAACCGGTCGGCCAGCCCCGGCGCGCACGCGATGCACCAGGCAGAGCGGCGAGATGCGATCGGCGAGCGCGCCGCCACGGCGGGCGAGCGGCGGGCGGTCGACGAGGTCGGCGCCATCCCCCGCCACCACGCATGGGCCCAGGTCGCCGAGGGCGGTCGCCAGGTCGGCCGGATCCCATGCGGCCGGAGTGATCACCTCGGCCAGCGCGCCCTGCGCATCCACCCGGTAGGCCCCGGCGAACACCTGCCCGCGCCGGGCGTCGATCACGGGCACCGCCAGCACGTCGGCGGGCGGCCCGTGCTCCGCTGGCTCCGCCGCAGCGATGCCCAGTGCGAGCGCCTCGAGCGTGGATGCGCCCTGCACCGGAATGCCCAGCGCCTGCCCGAGCCCCAGCGCGGTGGCGATACCGATGCGGATGCCCGTGAAGCCCCCGGGGCCGATGCCCACCACGATGTCGTCGAGGTCGGCGGGCACCACCCCGGCGCCGGTGAAGAGATCATGCGCGGCCTCGAGCACCCGGCGGCCGCCGCCCGGGATGCGCCCGAGCCAGGCGTCGGCCACGACGTCGTCGCCATCGACGATCGCCAGGGCCGGGTCAGGCGTTGCGGTGTCGAGCGCGAAGGTCGTCACAAAGGGCCTCGAGCGATGCATCGGTGCCGGGATCGGCGCCGTCCAACCGTAACACCCGCCTGTCGCCGCCCCCGTGGGCGATGTCCACGCGCACGCGCGGGTCGGGGAGCCCGTGAAGCACCGAATCCGGCCACTCCACGAACGCCACGGCCTCGGGCCCGACGGACTCCAGCGCCAGGCCGAGTTCCTCGTCGTCGGGATCGCCCAGGCGCCATGCATCGAGATGGGCCACGGGCACGCGGCCCGCATAGGAATTGGCGATGGCGAACGTGGGGCTGGTGACCGGGCCCTCCACGCCGAGTGCGCGCGCGGCGGCGCGCACGAGGGTGGTCTTCCCCGCCCCGAGGTCTCCGCGCAGCACCACGACATCACCGGGCGCGAGCAGGCCGGCGATGCCCGCCCCGAGCTCCTCCGTCGCATCCGGGCCCTCGCTCACGAACTCCGCCGTCATCAGAAGAGCCCGAGCTGCTCTGTGGCGGGATCGGCGGCGCTCCCCGCTGGCGCGGCGCCTGCCGTGGGCACCCCGGCGGCCTCGGGCACGTCGGGCGCCGACTCACCGGGGTCGGCCCCGGCCACGAGCGCGGGGAGCCGCGCGAAGTCCTCCTGGAGGCTGCCGAGCATGGCCCGCGTGTAGAGGGCGGCAGCCGGGTGGTACACCGGGTAGAGGAGGACCGGCACGCCCGCGAACGCGATGGGAAGCGGCTGGCCATGCACCTTGCTGATGCCCTCGGGCCGGCCGGACAGCAGCTTGGTGGCGAAGTTGCCGAGCGTGCACACCACCCGGGGCCGGATGAGCCCGACCTGCTCCTCGAGGTAACCGCGACAGGAGTCGATCTCCTCGGGACGCGGATCGCGGTTGCCGGGCGGGCGGCACTTGAGCACGTTGGCGATGAACACCTGCTCGCGCGACATGCCGATGCCCGCCAGCAACTCGTCGAGCAACTTGCCTGCCTGCCCCACGAACGGCAGGCCCGTGCGGTCCTCGTTGGCGCCCGGAGCCTCCCCTACGAAGAGCAGATCCGCGTCCGGATCACCGGCGCCCACCACCACCGTGGTGCGCCCCTCAGACAGGGGACAGCGCGTGCACCCGCGAAGGTGCTCGGCCAGCCTCTCCAGCGCCTGGGCGCGGACCGCGGCATCGCTCATCAATACCCCACGCTATAAGCGACCCCGGACGCCCGGATCGCGTTCCGCACGGCCTTGTTACACGGGTGTCCGGCGGGCTAGATTGCCCCATCCGAATTCGGCGCCAAGCCCGGTACCCCGCCTCGGGGACTGGAGCGAGTCCGGTTCGGCGGTGCCCGCCATATCGTGCGGGCGCGTCGTGCTGCGCCAGTCGTACATGACCCAGACCCAGTCGCCATCCCACGATTCCCGGCCACGCCCCGACGTGGTCCGCACGGTGCCCGAACTGCGCGCCGCCGTCGACGCGCTGCGCGCCGAGCACGGGTCGGTGACGCTGGTGCCCACGATGGGCGCGTTCCACGAGGGCCACCTGTCGCTCATGCGCCGCGCCGCCGAGGGCGGCAGCGCCGTGGTGGTGTCGCTGTTCGTGAACCCCACGCAGTTCGCGCCCACCGAGGACCTCTCGGCGTACCCGCGCGATGAGGACCGCGACCTTGAGCTGGCCGCCGGTGCCGGAGCCGATCTGGTGTGGGCGCCCTCGGTGGACGACGTCTATCCCGGTGGCTACGCCATGGAGATCACCATCGGCGGGCCCGCGGAGGTGCTCGAGGGCGCGAGCCGCCCCCACCACTTCGCCGGCGTTGCCACCGTCGTGGCCAAGCTGCTCACCGCCGTGCGGCCCGATCGCGTGGTGTTCGGGCAGAAGGACGCCCAGCAGGTTGCGGTGATCCGCAGGCTCATGGCCGACCTGCACCTGGAGGACATCGAGATGATCGTCGCCCCCATCGTCCGCGAGGACGATGGGCTGGCGATGAGCAGCCGGAACGCCTACCTGGGCCCCGACGACCGCGCCGCTGCGGTGGTGCTGTCGCGGGCGCTCTCCACGGCGTCGGCCCTCGCCGAGGAGGGCGAGGTGGAGGCAGCACGCATCGAGGCGGCGGCGATGGCCGTGATGGCCGCCGAGCCGCGATGCGAGCCGGAGTACGCGGCGGTGGTCCACCCGGACACCTTCGCCAGGCTGGACCGCCTGGAGGCGCCTGCCCTCCTGTGCATCGCCGCGCGGGTCGGTCCCGCACGGCTCATCGACAACGCAGAACTACCCGTACCCACCACACGGAGGACCACCGTGCCCCGAGCACGCACGATGCTGAAGAGCAAGATCCACCGCGCCACGGTGACCGACGCGAACCTCAACTACGTCGGGTCGATCACCGTGGACCGCGACCTGCTCGACCTCGCGGACATCCACGAGTACGAGAAGGTCAGCGTGCTGAACATCAACACCGGCGCGCGCTTCGAGACCTACGCCATCAACGGCCCCCGTGGCCGCGGCGACATCTGCCTCAACGGCGCCGCCGCGCGCCTCGCGCACCCCGGCGACCTGGTGATCATCCTCACCTACGCCGAGTACGACGAGGCCGAGCTCGTTGATGGCCACGAGCCCACCGTGGTGCACCTCAACAAGCGCAACGAGGTGACCGAGCTGATCGAGGACATGGTGCCGGTCATGTGGGAGGTCGAGTAGCCATCCTCTCCGCCGCCGACATCCGCGGGCTCAAGGGGCAGCGCCGCATGGCGATGCTCACGGCCTACGACTACCCGATGGCGCTGGCGCTCGACCAGGTGGGGCTCGATGTCATCCTCGTGGGCGACAGCCTCGGCGAGGTGGAGCTGGGGTACGACTCCACGCGCTCGGTGTCACTTGAGATGATGGAGCACCACGTGCGGGCGGTGGCGAACGGCGCCACGCGCACGCACATCACGGGCGACATGCCCGCGGGCTCGTATGGCGATCCCCGCCAGGCGGTGGAGAGCGCGATGGCGCTCGTGGCCGCGGGGGCCCATTCGGTGAAGCTCGAGGGCGCGCTCATCCCTCAGGTGGAGGCCATCCGCGACGCCGGGATCCCCGTGATCGGCCACGTTGGACTGCTGCCGCAGACGGCCGAGGGCGGCTACCGCAAGCAGGGCAAGACCACCCAGGACGCCGACCGGCTGGTGGCCGAGGCCATCGCCCTCGATCGCGCCGGGTGCTTCGCGATCGTCATCGAGTGCGTGGACGCCGACGCCGCGCGCCGCATCACCGACGCGGTGGCCGCCCCCACCATCGGCATCGCCGCCGGCATGGACTGCGACGGCCAGGTGCTGGTGAGCACCGACCTCATCGGGCTGCTGCCCGACCCGCCGGCCTTCGTGGCCCCGCGCGCGAACGTGCGCGACATCATCATGGGAGCGGCCGCGGAGTTCGCGGCCGAGGTGCGCGCGACGGCCGCACCGCCCGCCGCACGAAGCGCGAAGCCGTAGCGAACCCCGGTGTCAGGCACTTAACCGATCCGCGCGCATTGCGTGACGGACGGTCAAGTGCCTGACACCGGGGTCTAGATCAGGCCGCCCTTCGCGATCTTCTTCAGGTTCAGGGCCTTGTTGAGGGTCGCCTCATCCACGCCCTTCTCCCGGGCCACCTCGCGCAGCGGACGGCCGCTCTTGGTGGCCTCCTTCACGATGTCGGTGGCCAGGTCGTACCCGATGTAGGGGTTGAGCGCGGTGGCGGCGGCAAGCGTGCCCTCGGCGTGGCGGTTGAGCCCCTCGAGGTTCGGCTCGATGCCGTCCACGCACTTGGTGCGGAACACCGTGGCCGTGCTGGTGAGCAGCGCCACCGACTGCAGCAGGTTCCGGGCCATCAGCGGGATGCGCACGTTGAGCTCGAAGTTGCCCTGCGTGCCCGCCACCGTGATGGCGGTGTCATTGCCGATCACCTGGGCGCCCACCTGCATGACCACCTCGGGGATGACCGGGTTGACCTTGCCGGGCATGATCGATGAGCCCTTCTGCAGCTCGGGCAGGAAGATCTCGCCGAGGCCGCAGCGCGGGCCGGAGCCCATCCACGCCAGGTCGTTGGCGATCTTCGTGAGCGACACGGCCACCATCTTCAGCGCGGCCGAGGCCTCCACCAGGCCGTCACGGTTGGCCTGCGCCTCGAACGGGTCGGCCGGAGCGGAGATCTTGAGGTTGGTCTCCTTCGACATGATGTCGCGCACCATCTTCGCGAACTTCGGGTGCGTGTTGAGCCCGGTGCCCGTGGCGGTGCCGCCGAGCGGCACCATGCCGAGACGCGGCAGGGTGGCGCGCACGCGCTGCGAGCCCAGGCGCACCTGCGCCGCGTAGCCCGCGAACTCCTGCCCCAGGGTCACCGGCACGGCATCCATCAGGTGCGTGCGCCCGGCCTTCACGAGCCCGCCGAACTCCTTCGCCTTCGCGGCGAACGACTTCTCGAGCGCGTCGAGCGCGGGAAGCAGCTTGTGGGTGATCTCGTCGAGCGCCGCGAGGTGCACGGCCGACGGGAAGACGTCGTTGGAGCTCTGCCCCATGTTCACGTGGTCGTTCGCGTGGACGGTGACGCCCTTGATCTCGCGCGAGGCGACCTTGGCGATCACCTCGTTGGCGTTCATGTTGCTCGACGTCCCCGAACCGGTCTGGAACACGTCCACCGGGAACTGGTCGTCGAAGTGGCCCCGGGCCACGGCCATCCCCGCCTCGGCGATCGCGGTCGCGATGCCGTCGTCGAGCAGGCCCAGCTGGGCGTTTGCACGGGCGGCCCCGGCCTTGATGCGGCCGAGCCAATGGATCACCGGAAGGGGAACCTGCTCCCCGGAGATCGGGAAGTTGTCGACCGCCTTGTCGGTCTCCCCACCCCACAGCTTCGCCATCAGAACTCCCTCGTCGAATCGCTGGCCGGGGCAGGCTACATGCGATTCGCGGCCTGTCAGGGCGCGTGCGATCCGGTTGGGCCGCCTGTCAGGTGAGTTCGCCGAGCGCGCCGAGCATGCCCATGGCGCCCTTCACCCCGACATCGAGGTTCTCGAGGCGCATGTGCTCGTCGGGCGCGTGCAGGCCGTCGTCTGGCAGGCCGAACCCGCTCAGCACCACCGATGTGCCGCGGTCGGCCATCGCCGCCACCACCGGGATGCTCCCCCCGATGCCCAGCGGCGTCACGGGAAGCCCCGTGCCCTCGGTGATACCCCGCATGGCCGCGGCGATCACCGGGTCCGCCGGGTCGAGCCTGCTCGAGCCGGCCACCCCGAGGCCCTCGATCTCGAGCTCGGCGCCCGCCGGGCAGGCCGCCTGCATCAGGTCGCGCATCACCTTTGCCAGGTGCTCCGCGTCGGCCCCCGGCGGGATGCGGCACGACACCGTGGCCTCGGCCACCGCCGGGATCACCGTGGCCACGAGCGATGGATCGCCGGCCCGCACCCCGTGCACGTCCACCGACGGCAGCATCGTGGTGCGGCGGCGGTACTCCTCCACGGCGCGCGCATCGAGCGGCCTCCCGCCGGCCTGGGCGAGCAACTGGTCGCCCCCGGGCAGCGTGGCCCAGGCATCCACCTCGGCCGCGGACGGCTCGGGCGCGCCCTCCAGCAGTGGCGTCGGCGCGCGTCCCTCGCGCATCACCACGGCGTCGAGCACCTGCATCAGGGCATGGATCGAGTTGAGCGCTGCCCCGCCGTACATGCCGGAGTGCAGGTCGGCGTCGCCGCCGCGGACCCGCACGCGGAAGTACGCGAGGCCGCGCAGGCCCGTGCACACCGCCGGGCGCCCGGGGGCGATCATCGGCGAGTCGAAGATGACGGCCGCGCGCGCGGGATGCTCCTCGGCCGCGATGAAGTCGACGGCCGAGTGCCCGCCGCTCTCCTCCTCGCCGTCGATGAGGATGTGCGCGCGCACCGTGAGGCGCCCCTCCGCGCGCAGGCGCTGCAGCGCGACGAGCAGCATGAACATGTTGCCCTTGTCGTCCGTGGCGCCCCGGGCGAACACC
>CAIYRJ010000146.1 GCA_903928615.1 uncultured Actinomycetes bacterium
GTGGCGAAGCGGCCGGTGGTGGCCCCCTCGCGCGTCTCGTAGCCGTCCACGGGGAGGATCGAGACCTCGCGCAGGCACAGCGCGGTGTGAAGGGCGGCGGGCCACGCCGGCCCGGTGCCCACGCATACCCCGGCGTGGGGGCGCCCAGTGGGCGATGGCACGGTGCCCGCGGCCTCGATGAGCGGGGTCATGCGTGCTCCCGCACCCTCGGTGGCTACGCGCAGGGCGTGGTCGCCCGACATGCGTGCCAGCACGCCGAGCCCGGCCACCAGCGCCCCGGCGTACCCCTGCGTGTGCGTGCGTGCGCGCAGCGTCTCGACGGTGACGAGCGCGCGGGCCTCCGCCGCCTTGCCGATGGTGGACCCTGCGTTGGCGGTGACAGCCGCGATGGGGCGGGGAGCCCCGGCCTCGATGGCCTCGATGACGTCACGGAACTCCCCCGAGCTCGACAGCGCGAGCAGGCGATCGCCCTCGCGCCACGGGAACTGTCCCTGCGCCACCAGCCCGCCCGGTACCGCCAGCACCTCCACCGGCGGGTCGGGCACCTGCAGCCATGCAAGCCACAGCGCCAGGGCCACGTGCCATTGCGCGCCGTTGCCCGTGACCACCACGCGGCGCACGCCCGGGGCGGTGAGCAGCGCCGCGACGTCGTCGAAGCCATCTGCCGCCGCAGCCGTGGCGGTGACCGTGCCGGGGGTCAGCAGCAGGTCGGCCCAGAGCCCGGTGTCCTCGCGTCGTGGTGCGTCGCTCCCCATCAGCCGGGAGGCTACGCTCGCCCGATGGCGCATGAAGAGCAGCCCCGGTGCCCGACCTGCGGTGAGCGCGACTCAGAAGACATCGGCCAGGATGTCCGGCGCTGCCGGAACTGCACCTACGTATGGATCCCCATCGCCCCGGAGGGCGGGGGAGAGGACTAGGACGCCAGTAGCTCGCGCACGCCCGACGGGCCCGCGCGAAGCAGCGATGCCGCCTTGCGGGCCGCCTGCGCCCGCTCGAGCATGTCCCGGGCCGTGACGTCGTCGTGCGCCATTACGGCGGCGGCGGCGTCGCGCTCGGCCTGGAGGGCGATTCGGTCGAGCCGCTCGGCCATCCGCTCGTTGCGACCCATGCGGGTGCGCGGTCGGCGGCGCGTCGCGGCGGGAGCGATCTTCTCCTGGACCACCTCGGGAGAGCTGACGAGCGTGAGCTGGGCAGCACGGTCAACTGGCTTGGTGTGATGTGGAGAACGCATGTTCGTAAGGCTAGCGCCGGGGTCGGACGCGTTGATTCCCGATTTCGGCCCAAAACCCCTTGGCTAAGCCCTTTCACGAAATTTCCGCGATGTTGTACGGCAACACGTTTCCCGGCGCTTAACATCCGACCCCATGGGAATGGGCCACACGCACGCCCACGCGCCTGGCGCGTCGGGCGGTTCGCCGCGTCGAGTGGCCCTGGTGTCGGTGGGCGCAGCCCTCCTGCTCATCGGCATCAAGCTCGGCACGGGCATCGCCACGGGCAGCCTCGCGTTCATCTCGGAGGCCATCCACTCGGGCACCGACCTCGTGGCCGCGCTGCTCGCGCTGTTCGCCGTGGGCGTGGCGGCGCGCCCCGCCGACCGCACGCACCCCTACGGCCACGGCAAGGCCGAGCACCTCTCGGCACTGGCCGAGGGCGCCGTGCTGGTGGCCGTGAGCATCTGGATCGCGGTGGTGGCCATTCAGCGGCTCGTGGAGGGCGGCCACGAGGTGAACGCCACCTGGTGGGCCATCGGCGTGGCCCTGCTCATCATGGCCATCGACCTCGGCCGCACGGTCGCGCTCACCCGGGCTGCCCGCCGCTACAACAGCGCAGCGCTCAAGGGCAGCGCCCTGCACTTCGCCAGCGACCTCGCCGGCACCGCCGCGGTGCTCGTGGGGCTGCTGCTCGTGCGCGCCGGCGTGGAGTGGGCCGACGCCGCCGCGGCCCTGTTCGTGTCGGTGCTCGTGCTCGGTGCGGCGGGACGTCTGATGCACGAGAACGTCGAGGTGCTCATGGACCGCGTGCCCGATGCCGACGAGGCCGCGGTGCGCGCCGCGGTGGAGGGGCTTGGCCCCGGGGTGGAGCTTCGCCGCCTGCGCATGCGCTCGGCCGCGGGGCGGGCATTCGCCGACGTGGTCATCGCCGTTCCCCCGGGCGAGTCGGTGGGCAGGGGGCACGCCATCGCCGACGACGTGGAGGACGCCATCGAGGCCGCCGTGCCGGGGGCAGACGTGGTGGTGCACGTGGAGCGGCGCGAGGGCGAGGACGAGGACCTCGCCGAGCGCGTGCTCGCAGTGGCGCACGAGGTGCCGCGGGTCCGGGAGATCCACAACGTGCGCATCCTCCACCTCGACTCGGGAATCGAGGCGTCACTGCACCTCAAGCTCCCGGCCGACACCCCGCTGCCCCAGGCCGATTCGGTGGCGCGCGCCGTGGAGGCCGCGGTGGTGGACGCCGTGCCGGAGGTGACCCGCGTGCACTCGCACGTGGAGCCGCTGGGCCAGTCGGGTCCCGTGCGCGAGCTGGGCGACGACGCCGCGACCACCGAGGCCATCCGCGCCCTCATCACGTCTGAGTGCGGCAGGCCGCCCCACGACGTGCGCCTCGTGGGCACCGGGGACGGCGTGGTGGCCTACGTCACGCTGGCCCTTGGCACGGCCACGCTGGCCGAGGCCCACGACACCGGGGGGCGCGTGCGCCGCGCGATACGCGACGGCGTGCCCGGCGTGGTGGACGCCTTCGTGCAGTCGCGGCCCTAAGGCCGGTCGTCCACCGCATCGCCGGGTGCTGACGGGCGTGCGCCGGCGCCCGGCGACCGCCACAACCAGCCGCCGTGCTCGCGCAGCCAGGCCGACTCCTCGCGGTGGTCGGGGCGCACGCGGGCCACGAGGTCCCAGAAGTCGCGGGAGTGATCGAGGTGCACCAGGTGCGCGAGCTCATGCACCACCACGTACTCGGCCACGCGCGCCGGGGCCATCATCAGCCTCCAGCTGAGCGACACCGTGCCGCGGGCCGAGCATGATCCCCAGCGTGTGCGCGGATCGCGCACCGAGATGGACACCGGATGGGCGCCCACCTGCGGGCCGAAGTGGCCGCACGCCCAGGCGAACCAGTCACGGGCCACCGATCGGTATCCGCGCTCCACGAGCTCGCGCACCTGCGCGGCGGCATCGGGCCCGGGGGCCACGGCCACCGCGATGCGCCCTTCCTCGGGCCTGAAGCGCACTGATGCCCGCGCGGCGGCGCGCACGCCGAGTTCCACCTCGCCATCGAGGAACGGCAGCGCCATGCCATCCCGGAGCGGCGCGGGCGCATGCGGCACGAGCATGTCCGAATGCCGCAGCAGCCAGCGCTCCTTCGATGCCACGGCGCGGTCGACCTCGGCCTGCGGGAGCCGGGTGGGCGCCGACACCCGCAGGCCCTCGGGGGTGAGGGACATGCGCACGTGGCGCGAGCGCGGATTACGCACCAGCGTGTAGGGCACGGCGCGACCGGCGAGCACGACCTCGGGCATGCGCGGATGGTGGCGCACCGACCGGACGGACGGGGGGCCTGCGCGCCGCGTGGTGCCTGCTATTGTGCCCCGGCTTCACGAAGCACCAGTCCACCGGGCGCAGCGCGCCCCGATCTGCAGGAGGGGCTCGCCTGACGACGCCCGTAGCCCGTGCCACCTAGGCGCGGTCCAGACACCCGCCCGCCGGCGGGGCCATCAACCCGGATCAACGACGCCATCCGCGTCGAGCGCATCCGCCTCATCGACGAGAACGGCGATAACCGCGGTGAGATGCGCACGGAGGAGGCCCTGGACATCGCCATCGGCCTGAACCTCGACCTCGTCGAGGTGGCCCCGGAAGGCCGCCCGCCGGTCTGCCGCATCATGGATTACGGCAAGTGGCGCTACGAGCAGGAGCAGAAGGCAAAGCAGGCGCGAAAGCACCAGAGCACGATCACCATCAAGGAGATCAAGTTCCGGCCCAAGATCGACCCGCATGACTACGAGACCAAGAAGGGCCACGTCCTTCGGTTCCTGAAGAACAAGGACAAGGTCAAGGTCACGATCATGTTCAGGGGGCGCGAGCTGATGCACCCGGAGCGCGGGGAGGCCATCCTCCTCCAGCTCGCCGAGGAGGTGCAGGACCTCGCCACGATCGAGAGCCGGCCCAACCTCGATGGCCGCAACATGATCATGATGCTCGCGCCCGTGAAGGACGTACCGCAGAAGAAGGAGAAGGCCGCGGCAGAGCCCGCCGCAGCCGAGACCGTCGAGGTGGAATCCGCTCCGGCGGAGGCCCCGGCAGAGACCCCATAGGAAGCACGGAACACCAGACATGCCCAAGATGAAGACCAACAAGTCGGCCTCCAAGCGCTTCCGCGTCACGCGGAAGGGCAAGGTCATGTACGTGCACTCGGGGCTTCGGCACAACCTCGAGCACAAGTCGAGCAAGCTGAAGCGCTCGAGCGCGCGCCCGGCCGAGATGGCCGAGGTCGACCGTCCGGAGATCCTCCGGCTCCTGGGGAGGCGCTAGCCCATGGCCCGTGTCAAGCGTTCCGTCAACGCCCGCAAGAAGCGGCGCAAGGTCCTCGGCCAGGCCAAGGGCTACTGGGGCACCAAGCACTCGTCGTACCGTCGCGCGAAGGAGCAGGTGCAGCGGTCGGGCAACTACGCCTACCGCGACCGCCGCGCGCGCAAGCGCGACTTCCGGCGCCTGTGGATCGCCCGCATCAACGCGGCGGCCCGCCTGAACGGCATCACCTATGCGGAGTTCATCCACGGCCTGTCGCTGGCCGGGGTGGAGCTCGACCGCAAGATGCTTGCCGACCTCGCCGTGAACGAGCCGGAGCACTTCGCCGCCCTGTGCGCGCGGGCCGCTGACGCCCGCGCGGCCGCCTGACCGAAGGCACCGGGCCCGCGACACGAGACTCACGCGGCGGGGGCGGCCCGGGGCCCCTCCGCCGGGTGACCTCTCATCGCAATCCAGCCCTGCAGCACGTGCGCCGGCTGCAGCAGAAGCGCACGCGCCGCGAGGAGCGCCTGCTCGTGGCCGAGGGCGAGGATGTCGTGCAGGCCGCGCTCGACCGCGGCATCACCCCGGTGATGCTGCTGGTGGACGAGGAGCGCGTGCCGGCGGATGACCCGCGCCTGGCCGCCACCGCCGGGGTGGCCGAGCGCTATGCGATCTCCACGCGCCTGATGGGCGGGGTGAGCACGCTCGCCCAGCCGCCGCGCGTGATCGGCGTGTTCCCGCAGTCGGGGCCGCACCACTTCCGCACCGTGGCCATGCCACCCGCGCTCGGCGTGTACCTGGCGGGCGTGGCCGACCCGGGGAACGTGGGCACGCTCATCCGCACCTCGGCTGCGCTCGGCGCCGACTGGCTGGCCCTCGGCCCGGGCTCGGCCGACGCCGCGCATCCCCGCGCGGTGCGCGCGGCCATGGGCGCCACCTTCGCGCTGCCGGTGCTCGAGGGCGTGCGGCCCGACGATCTGGCCACGCGCGAGGGCTTTCGCGTGGTGGCTGCCGTGGCGCACGGGGGAGAGGCGCCCTGGGACATCGACCTCACGGTGCCCACCGTGCTGGCGCTCGGCGCCGAACGGGCCGGGCTCGACCCCGTGATGGACTCCCTGCGCGA
>CAIYRJ010000147.1 GCA_903928615.1 uncultured Actinomycetes bacterium
CCCTGCGCCCACGCCGACCCCGGCACCCGCGCCCACTCCGGCGCCCACCCCGGCGCCCGCGCCGGGCGGCACAACCGTGACGCGCACCATCACGACCGACTGGGGCAGCGGCTTCTGCGCCGAGGTCACGGTGCGGCCCGCCTCGGTGGTGCCCGTCACCTGGTCGGCCGAGCTGCAGGTGGGTGGCACGATCACCAGCATCTGGGACGCCACCACGCCGGGCTCGTCGGGCACGGTGACGGTGCGGGGGGCCTCGTGGAACCCCACGGCCTCGGCCGGGTCGCCGGTGAAGTTCGGGTACTGCGCGCAGCGCTAGCACCGTAGTTCGGGCACGGGGCGGCAGCGTCGGTCAGACTGCCGCCCCGTGAACGTCCCTCTCTGGGCATGGATCGCCCTCGTCGTCGGCACGGTGGTGATCATCGCCGTCGACCTGCTCTTCATCTCGAAGGGCGACAAGGAGATGAGCCTCAAGAGCGCCCTCGCCTGGACGGGCGTGTGGCTCAGCCTCGGGCTCCTCTTCGCCATCGTCGTGGGCGTGGCCTTCGACACGAAGTACGCCACGGAGTACCTCTCGGGCTTCCTGCTCGAGTACTCGCTCTCGATGGACAACGTCTTCGTGTTCATCGTGCTGTTCGGCTTCTTCGCCGTGCCGCCCGCGGCGAAGCTGAGGGTGCTCACCATCGGCATCCTCATCGCGCTCGGCCTCAGGCTGATCGCGATCCTCGTGGGCGGCGTGCTCATCGCGAAGGCCGAGTGGGTGCTCTACATCTTCGGCGCGTTCCTGATCTACACCGCGTGGAAGCTGCTGCAGCACGCGGACGAGCCCACCGACCCCGAGAAGTCACCGATCCTCAAGTTCCTGAAGAAGCGGCTGCCCCTCACCGGTACCTACGAGGGCCAGAAGTTCCGCGTGAAGGTCGACAAGAAGTGGATGTACACGACCCTCACGGTGGTTCTGGTGATGCTCGCCGGCACCGACCTGGTGTTCGCGCTCGACAGCATCCCGGCCGCCTTCGGCGTGACGCGCGAGCCATTCCTCGTGTTCGCCGTCAATGCCTTCGCCCTCATGGGCCTCCGGTCGCTGTTCTTCGTGCTCGAGGGCCTCGTCGACCGCTTCCCGTACCTGAGCTACGGCCTCGCGATCGTGCTGGCCTTCGTCGGCGCGAAGATGCTCGTGAAGGACTTCTGGCACCCGCCGATCTGGCTGTCGCTCGCCGTGATCGTGGGCGTGCTGGGCACCAGCATCATCTACAGCTGGATCAAGACGAAGCCCCCGCGCCCGGCCTGATCCCCGGGCCCACCGCCTGACACAGGTCCCGCGCGGCGCGCGGTTCGGCCGGCAGTCGCCGGCACGGGGATACGATGGCCGGTGGTGGACCAGCTCTCCGTCATCTCTCTCGCCGTCGCGTTCGCGGCCGGCTTCGTGTCGTTCATCTCGCCCTGCGTGCTGGCGCTGGTGCCCGGCTACCTGTCGTTCATCTCGGGCGTGCCGGCCGACCAGGTGGACAAGCGCTGGAAGTCGGTCATCCGCCCCACGGCGGCCTTCGTCATGGGCTTCGCGATCATGTTCGCGATCTTCGGTGCGAGCGCCGGCCTCATCGGGCGCTCGCTCGCCCGCGACCGCGAGATCCTCAACCTCGTCGCCGGGATCATCCTCATCGTCTTCGGCATCGCGATGATCGTGCTGCCCCGCCTCGGGTGGTTCCAGTCCGACCGGCACGTGCGCCTCTCGAGGCGACCCGAGACCCTCATCGGTGCCGGCCTGGTGGGCGCGGCATTCGCCGCGGGATGGACGCCGTGCATCGGGCCGATCCTCGGGAGCATCCTCACCTACGCCGCGCCCACCGGATCACCGGCCGCGGGCGCGCTGCTGCTGTTCGTCTACTCGCTCGGCCTGGGCATACCGTTCCTGCTCGCGGGCATCTTCATGACCCAGACCCTCTCGGCGTCCAAGTGGCTGCGCGATCGCTGGTACGCGGTCAACGCCATCGGTGGCGCGCTCATGATCGTGCTGGGCATCATGGTGCTCACCGGTAACCTCGAGCGCATCACCCAGCGACTCGCCACCATCGGATTCGCAGGCCTCTAGGAGCCCTCGTGCGCATCGTGTCCCTCGTCGGGAACCGGCCCCAGTTCGTGAAGGCCGCGCCCCTCTGCATCGCCCTCCGCGCCCAGGGGGATGAGGTGCTCGTGCATTCGGGGCAGCACTACGACCCCGAGCTCGCCGACCTCTTCTTCGACGAGCTGGGCATCCCGAGCCCTGACCACGCGCTCGAGGTGGGCCCGGGCACGCCCGTGCACCAGATCGCCACCATCATGGAGCGCTTCGAGGCCGTGCTGCGCGACGAGAAGCCCGACGCCGTGCTCGTGTACGGCGATACCACCACCACCCTGGCCGGGGCGCTGACGGCCGCGAAGTGCGGCGTGCCGCTCGCGCACGTGGAAGCCGGGCTGCGCTCGTTCGACAGGTCGATGCCCGAGGAGCAGAACCGGGTGGTCACCGACCACCTGTCCGACGTGCTGCTGTGCCCCACGCGGCAGGCGGTGGACAACCTCGCGGCCGAGGGCCTCACCCGTGGCGTGCACCTGGTGGGGGACGTGATGTTCGACGCCAGTCGCATGTTCGCCCCGCTGGCCGAGCAGCGGAACGCAGCGGCCGGCCACGGGCTCGAGCCCGGCGGCTACCTGCTGGTGACCATCCACCGCGCCGCGGCCACCGACACCCCCGAGGCCCTCGACGCCATGGTGGGGGTGCTGTCGTCGCTCGACGAGCCGGCCATCTTCCCCGTGCACCCGCGCACCCGCGGCAAGCTGCAGGCCGCCGGCCGGTGGGATGCCCTGGCGCAGGTGCCCGGGCTCGTGCTGGCCGCGCCTGCCGGCTACCTCGACTTCACCAGCCTGCTCATGGGGGCGCGCGCGGTGGTCACCGATTCCGGCGGAGTGCAGAAGGAGGCTTACTTCCATGGCATCCCCTGCATCACCCTGCGCGACACCACGGAGTGGGTGGAGACCGTGGAGGGCGGGTTCAACACCCTCACCGGCATGGACGCCGCCGCGGTGCGGGCCGCGCTCGCCGATGTCGCGATGCCCGCCGAGCGCCCGCCGTACTACGGCGACGGCCACGCGGCCGATGCGGTGGCGCGCGCCGTGGTGGCCGAGCTCGGCTAGAGGTAGGTGCCGGGGAACTCCGGCGGCTCGTCGTCGCCGTCGCGACGACCCCGTGGCAGCTCGTAGGCATCCTGGATGCCCATGCGGGCGATGAGGGCGTTCGGGCGGAGCATCAGGAAGATGCGCGACTCGTGCTCATCCTCGGCCTGCACCCACCTGCGGGCCTCGAGTCGGTCGATGATGCCCCCGCCGATGCCCGCACCGGCCACGAGGGCCGCGGTGGCGCCCACGTCGCTCACGAAGGTATCCAGCAGCAGGAGGATCCCCACGCCGAGGAACATCACCGTGGCGGCGCGCACGCGTCGCTCCCGGGCATCGGCGACGGTCTCGTGCACCACCGACCGTGGGGGCCTGAGGGTGAGCATGGCGTGGGCGAAGCGCCGCCGGCTCGTGACCCCGCCGAGCACCAGCGCGAAGAGCAGCGCGGCGGCGAACACGATCCCCGCGAACAGAGGGTCGACCGGTCCCTCGACCAGCCAGAGGATGATCCAGTACGAGAGCGAGGCGAGCCCGAGCGACGTGAGCACCTGCCCGCGCCACCTGATCTCGTCATCCGCCCGCACGATCCGGGGTAGCCCGGCAAGCGCCGCATCGGCCATGGTGACTACGATACCGCCGCTGCCTGTGCCGAGAACCAACATCCCCAAGGACGCCCCATGAGCGCCCCATCGCCGCGCATCGGCGTCATCGGACTCGGCTACGTCGGGCTGCCGCTGGCCGTCGTGTTCGCCGAGGCGGGCGTGCCCGTGGTCGGGCTCGACGTCGTGGACGACAAGGTGGCCGCGATCAACCGCGGCATCTCGCACATCGAGGACGTCCCCTCCGAGCGCCTCGCGCCGCTCGTGGAGTCGGGGATGCTGCGCGCGAGCACCGACCTCGATGAGCTGCCGGCGCTGGAAGCCATCGTCATCTGCCTGCCCACGCCGCTCGACGAGCACCGCGAGCCCGACCTCGGCGCGGTGCTGGGCGCAGCCCGTGACATCGCGCCGCGGCTGCAAAAGGGCCAGCTGGTGGTGCTCGAGAGCACCACCTACCCCGGCACCACCCGCGAGGAGCTCGCGCCGCTGCTCGAGGGGTTCGGGCTGACGGCCGGCGAGGACTTCCACCTGGCGTTCAGCCCCGAGCGCGTGGATCCCGGCCGCGAGGACTGGACCACCCGCAGCACGCCCAAGGTGGTGGGCGGCCTCACGCCCGCCTGCACGGCCAAGGCCCTCGAGGTGTACGGCCTGGCATTCGACACGCTGGTGCCGGTCTCCACGCCCGAGGTGGCGGAGATGACCAAGATCCTCGAGAACGTCTTCCGCAGCGTGAACATCGCGCTGGTCAACGAGACGGCCATCCTGTGCGACCGCATGGGCGTGGACGTGTGGGAGGTCATCGACGCCGCGGCCACCAAGCCCTTCGGCTACATGCCCTTCCGCCCGGGGCCCGGACTCGGCGGGCACTGCATCCCGATCGACCCCTTCTACCTCACGTGGAAGGCCCGCGAGTACGACTTCCACACCGAGTTCATCGAGCTTGCCGGGAAGATCAACTCGCAGATGCCCTACTTCTGCGTGAGCAAGCTCGCGCGCGCGCTCAACGAGCACGAGAAGGCGCTCAAGGGCGCGAAGGTGCTGGTGATCGGCGTGGCCTACAAGGCCGATGTGAACGACATGCGCGAGAGCCCGGCGCTCAAGGTCATCTCGCTGCTCCTCGAGCGCGGGGCCGACGTGAGCTACCACGACCCGCACGTGCCGCAGCTGGAGCCCGGCCACGGCATCGATCGCGCCATGACGAGCGTGGACCTCACCGACGAGGCGCTGGCCGGGTCCGACGCCGTGGTGGTGGTCACCGCGCACTCCGGCGTCGACTGGCAGCGGGTGGCCGACCGCAGCCCGCTGGTGGTGGACTTCCGGAACGCGGTTCCCAGGGGGGAGAACGTGTGGACGCTGTGACGCCGCTTCGCGTGGCCGTGGTGGGCATGTCGTACTGGGGGCCCAACCTGGCCCGCAACTTCGACCGGCTCGAGGGATCCGAGCTCGCCTGGGCCTGCGACCTCGACGCCTCGCTGCTCGATCGCCACCGCGCGGCGTTCCCGCGCACGGCGTTCACCACCGACCTCGACGAGGTGCTTGCCGACCCGGATACCGACGCCGTGGTGATCGCCACCCCCGTGCCCACGCACGCGGCCCTGGCGCTCAAGGCCATCGAGGCCGGCAAGCACGTGTTCGTGGAGAAGCCCCTGGCGCTCACCACGGCCGACGCCCGCGCCGTGGCCGAGGCCGCCGAGGCCGCGGGGGTCACCTGCATGGTGGACCACCTGCTGGTGC
>CAIYRJ010000148.1 GCA_903928615.1 uncultured Actinomycetes bacterium
ATCCCCTGGGGCACCTACACCGAGGACGACCTCGACCTCGAGCGCGCCCGCCGGGTGCTCGACGAGGATCACTACGACATCGAGCGCGTCAAGCGACGGATCCTCGAGGAGCTCGCCGTGGCGCGGCTGAAGGGCGACGCCTCGGGCACGGTCATCCTGTTCGCCGGACCGCCCGGCGTGGGCAAGACCTCACTCGGCCGCAGCATCGCCCGCACCCTCGGCCGCGAGTTCGCGCGCATCAGCGTGGGCGGCGTGCGCGACGAGGCGGAGATCCGCGGCCACCGGCGCACCTACGTGGGAGCCATGCCCGGCACGATCGTGCGGGCCATCCGCGACGCCGGGTCGATGAACCCGGTGATCATGATCGACGAGATCGACAAGATGGGATCGGACGTGCGCGGCGATCCGTCGTCGGCCATGCTCGAGGTGCTCGACCCGGCGCAGAACGCGACGTTCCGCGACCACTACCTCGACCTGCCGCTCGACCTGTCGAAGGTGCTCTTCATCTGCACGGCCAACGTGCTCGACACCATCCCGCGGCCGCTGCTCGACCGCATGGAGCTCATCAGCCTCTCGGGGTACACCGATGACGACAAGGTGCACATCGCGCGGCAATACCTGATCCCACGCCAGCTCGAGGCCACCGGCGTGCCGGCCGACGCCGTGGACATCACCGACGCCGCGCTGCAGGTGGTGATCTCCGAGTACACCCGCGAGGCGGGGGTGCGCGGGCTCGAGCGGCGCATCGGCGCCCTGCTGCGCCGCGCCGCGCTGGACATCGCCGAGGGTCGAGAGGGAACCCGCGTGATCGGCCCCGACGAGGCCCGCGACATGCTCGGTCCCGAGCGCGTGCACCCCGAGGCCCGGCGCCGCACGGCCGAGCCGGGGGTGGCCACCGGCCTGGCCGTCACCGGCGCGGGCGGCGACATCCTCTTCGTGGAGGCCAGCGTGATGCCGGGCAAGGGCGCGCTGGTGGTCACCGGGCAGCTGGGCGAGGTGATGCGCGAGTCGGTGCGCGCCGCGCTCACGTGCGTGCGGGCCCGCGCCGGCGAGTTCGGCCTGGAGCTGCCCGAGGACTACTTCGGCAACCACGACATCCACGTGCACGTGCCCGCCGGGGCGATCCCCAAGGACGGCCCGTCGGCGGGCATCACCATCGCCACCGCGCTGGTGTCGGCGATCTCGGGCCGCACCGTGAGCGCCGACGTGGCGATGACCGGCGAGATCACGCTCATGGGCCAGGTGCTGCCCATCGGCGGCGTGCGCGACAAGGTGCTGGCCGCGCTTCGCGCCGGCATCACCACCGTGATCATCCCCGCCGACAACGAGGACCAGCTCGAGGAGCTCTCCGACGAGGCGCGCGAGCAGGTGACCGTGGTGCTGGCCCGCGACATCTCCGACGTCATCCCGGTGGCGATCCCGGGCTGACCCCCGCGGCGCCGGTGGGCGCCGCTCCGCCCCTACGGAAGCGCGGAGAAGCCCGCCGCGCCGATGATGATGAGCACCGTCGCGAAGGCCGCGGCCGGGAAGACGGTGCCCCACTCCTTCGGGTGGCCGCTCCCCGCGCGGATCGCCTTGTAGGCCGTGACGAAGGCCATGTAGAAGCCGAACACCAGGAAGCATGCCGAGTAGGCGGCGAGCCCCCACGAGAGCACCACGGCAACGACGGCCAGCACGCCCCACGCCAGGTTGGCCAGCCCGACCTCGATCTGGAACGGATTGGTGGTTCCGCTGTCCCAGCCCATGCGCGCGGCATCGCCGCGATGCATCAGCGAGTGCCGCACGAATGAGAGGATCCCCGCCACGCCCACCGCGAAGAAGCACCCCCATCGCAGGTCCGGGTTGGGATGGAACGCGGTGGAGAACGCGAGCCCGATGCCCAGGGCACCGAATGCGTAGGTGAGGCCCATGAGGAAGCCCGCGGCCTTCTTCTGGTTCATGAGGTGCTCCGGATACAGGGGCAGGGAAGGTCCCCGAATGGGGACGCACGCGGGTTTTCGCCCTCCGCAGCCACAGCCCTCCCGACCTCGGCCACCGGGCAGGTACGCTGCGTGATCGTTCCCGCCAACACATCAATCAGCAGGAGTACCCATGGCTCTCGAGATCGGCACCGAGGCACCTGACTTCACGCTCGTCAGCACCGACGGCGAGGAGGTGACCCTGTCGCAGTTCCGCGGCACGCCGGTGTACCTCAACTTCTTCCCGGCCGCGTTCTCACCGGTCTGCGTGGACTGGTTCACCGGCATCGCCGGTGACGGGAGCCCCTACGAGGGCGCCGTGGTCATCGGCATCAGCGTCGACAACAAGTGGTCGCTCACGGCCTTCAAGCAGCAGATGAAGGCCAACGAGGTGCACTTCCTCGCCGACTTCCACCCCCGCGGCGAGGTCGCCAAGGCGTACGACGTCTTCCTCGACCAGGCGGGCGTGTCCGGCCGCGCGACCTTCGTGATCGACGCCAACGGCATCATCGTGGACGTCGACCAGGTGGCCCCGCTCGAGACGCCCGACATGGACCGCCTCATCGCGTCGCTGGCCACCTGCAAGGCGTAGGCGCCGGATGTTCCTGCTGCTCGGCCGCTACCTGAGGCCGGTGGACGAGGTGGAGGTGCACCTCGACGCCCACCGCGCCTGGGTGCGCGAGCACGCGGAAGCGGGACGATTCATCGCCGCCGGCCGGGAGGTCCCCCTGCAGGGAGGCCTCCTGGTCGCGACGGGCGTCACCCGCGATGAGGTGGACGCCATGATCGCCGCCGACCCCTACGTCACCGAGGGAGTCGCCGAGTACGACGTGCGCGAGTACGACGTCGTCCTGGCGGCCCCGGGCGCAGAGGCCCTACAGGCCTGACCCCACCCCACCCCTCTCAGGAGGACGGGTGCACACATCGGGGTTGCGGAGATCGCAGCCGGGGATGATGCATTTGCGGCCCCCGCAAATGCCGATCCCGTTTCGGCGAGTGTCCGCAACCCCGATGTGTGCACCCGCCCTCCTGAGAGGGGCGCGCCGGCGTCAGGCCGGCGTGTTGGCGAGCTGCCCGCAGGCAGCGGCGATGTCGGCCCCGCGGGAGCGCCGGAACGAAGGATGCAGCCCGGCCTCCTGGAGCGCCTCGGCGAACCCGCGGGCG
>CAIYRJ010000149.1 GCA_903928615.1 uncultured Actinomycetes bacterium
AAGGGGCGCCCACCGCCCCGCTGACGATCCCCGTCAGCCAGATGGGCGCGCGCTCCTACGTGCCGGCGCTGGGGATCTTCCTGCAGCCGGATCCGATCCCCAATGGATCGAGCACCGCCTACAACTACGCGGTGGGTGACCCCATCAATGCGTCGGACACCACGGGGACGAGCGCCTCCTTCGAGCAGTGGTGGAAGGAAAACCGCGGGATGATCACCCGCATCGCGGTATCCGTGGTGGTCGGTGCCGCCGTCTCGGCCATCACCGCGGGCGCGGGGACCTCCGTGGCGGCCGCGGTGGTCTACGGGGCCCTGGGCGGTGCCGCAGGCGGCGCTGGGGGCGACTACCTCGGTCAGGTGGCAGCCAACTACATCGCCGGCAGCGACACGCCGTGGAGCAGCGTGAACCTGGCCGAGGCCGGAATCGCCGCCGGCGTCGGCTTGATCACCGGTGGGGTGAGCACGTACCTGCGGGCGTCGCGCGTCTACTCAAAGGGCGTCGGGGTGCAGGAGACGAAGAACAAGTTCACGCTGGCCCCGATGGGCGTGCGCAATACGAGCGATGAGGCCTTCACGGAGTTCAACTTCACGACCGATCAGGTGATGCGGTCCACTCCCCCCGGGGGGTTCATCTACCAGCGTTTCGGCTCATACGGCAGCATGCAGTTCAAGGGCGCATACGGCGACGACTCCCTGTGGCTGGCCGAGCGGGCGCTCGCGCACGGCGGCCAGGACGGCCGCGTGCACGTGGTCGGGGTGGGCATCAGTTCCCTGGGCGCAGGCGTCGGTGCCGGTGGCGCCCATGGGCTGCAGCGACTACTGCCCGGTCGCTGAGGCACCTACGGCAGGAGTGACTGCAGGCCCCACCTCTTGACGAGCACTTGGTACTGGCCGTTCTTCTTCATGGTGGCCAGCGCCCGGTTCATGGCGATGCGCAGGGCGTCCTGGTCGTCGTTGAACGCCAGGCCGTACTGCTGGTCAACCGGGATGACCCCCGCGTAGCGGAACTTCTTGGCGTTGTTCTTCACGTACCAGCGGGACTGGCCGTAGTCGTTGATGACGGCGTCCACCTTGGCGTCGAGCAGCGCCTTGTAGGTGGCGGGCATGGTGGTGTACTGCAGAACCCTCGCACCCTGGATGCCCTTGGCCACCGGCACGGCCGTGCTGCCCTCCAGCACCCCGATGGTCTCGCCCTTGAGCGTGGCCTTGGTGCTGATGCCGGTGGTGCCGCGCCGGGTGACGATGCCCATGTTGGCCTGCAGGTAAGGGCTTCCGAAGGTCACCTGCGCGGCGCGCTGGGGCGTGATGGTGATCGACGACGCGCCCATCATCGCGGCGCCGTTCTCCACCTGGTCGAGCAGGGTGTCGAACGTGACCACCTTCCACGTGACGTCCTTCACGCCGGCGATCGTGGCCGCCTGGTTGACGAGCTGGATGTCGAAGCCCGTGAGCTTGCCGCCCTGGCGGATGTCGAACGGGCCGTTGCCGGCGATGGTGAGCGCGGTGACCACCCGCGGCACCTGGGCCGAGGCGGCGGATGCGCCCGCCAGCACGGTTCCGGCAGCGGCGATGGCGACGAGGGCGAAGACGGGACGGCGGCGCATGGATCCTCCGGGACGGGGTGGTGGGGCCGTGGTGACGGCGTCAGGCCTCAGAGTATGCCTCCACGGGCAGGCATGAGCAGGTGAGGTTTCGGTCGCCGTGCACCGAGTCGATGCGGCCGACCGGCGGCCAGTACTTGCTGCCCTCCATGCCCGCCACCGGATAGGCGGCCAGGTCGCGGCTGTACGGCCGGTTCCAGTCGTCGGTGGCAACGTCTGCCGCGGTGTGCGGCGCATGGCGCAGCGGGCTGTCGTCGGGTGACCACTCGCCGGCCTCCACCCGCGCGATCTCGTCGCGGATCTCGATCATGGCGTTGCAGAAGCGGTCGAGCTCGGGCAGCGGCTCGCTCTCGGTGGGCTCCACCATGAGCGTGCCCGCCACGGGGAACGACATCGTGGGCGCATGGATGCCGTGGTCGATCAGTCGCTTGGCGATGTCATCCACCGTCACCCCCGAGGCGTCCTTGATGGGCCGCATGTCGAGGATGCACTCGTGCGCCACGCGGTTGTTCGCGCCGGTGTGCAGGATGGGGTAGTGCGGGGCCAGTCGCGCGGCCACGTAGTTGGCCGAGAGGATCGCCACCTTGGTGGCCTCGGTGAGCCCCTCGCCGCCCATCATGGTGATGTACGCCCAGGGGATGGGAAGGATGCC
>CAIYRJ010000150.1 GCA_903928615.1 uncultured Actinomycetes bacterium
AGGAGGAGGCCGCCCGCGAGCGCGGCGAGAGCATGACCATCGGATTCGGCAGCCAGATCCGCTCGTACGTGATCCACCCGTACTCGATGGTGAAGGACCTCCGCACCGGCCACGAGACCGGCAACACGCAGGCGGTGTTCGACGGCGCGCTCGATCCCTTCATGCGCGCGGAGCTCGAGCGCCGGGCCAAGGGCCTGGCCATCGTGGGGGAGGACTGACCATGCGGGCGCTCGTGGTGGTGGGCTCGCGTCACGGCGGCACCATGGAGATGGGGGCGTGGGTGGCCGAGGGCCTGCGCGCGGGCGGCGTGGACGCCGATCTTCGCGATGCCGAGGACGCCCCGGGCCCCGAGGGATACGACCTCGCGGTGGTGGGGGGCGCGGTGTACGCCGCCCGGTGGGTGGAGAACGTGCGTGAGTGGACCCGCGCACACTCCGACGCCCTCAAGGCCATGCCGTGCTGGCTCTTCTCGAGCGGTCCCGTGAGCGGCCCGCCATTTCCCACCGACGAGGAGTCGGTGCAGTACGGCCGCCTGCTCGAGTGGACCGACGCCCGCGAGCACCGGTGCTTCCCCGGTCGCATCGACACCCCCAACCTGCGCCCCCGCGAGAGGGCCATGTGCATCACGCTCCGCGTGAAGGAGTGCGACTACCGCCCGAAGGACGAGATCACCGCATGGGCACGGGCGATCGCGGAGGAAAGCACCGCGGCATGACCCCGGTGTCAGGCACTTAACCGAAGCCCGCTTCGCGCGCAGCGGCGCTGGCGCCCGGAAACGGTTAAGTGCCTGACACCGGGGTGGTTGGGCGGAACTCCCCGCGGCATCGCGTGCAGCGGGCTCCGATACCTGTAAGGGGGATTGCACGTCCTCCGGCCTCGCGGGAGGGGCGCCCGCCGCGGCGGCGAAACCCCACCCGGTAACGAGAGACCGACCCCTATCGGGAGTTTCGACATGAGCGACGGCCAGGACACGGGCCGCCCGGAGTTCACGCTGGTGCAGGTGGCCGACACGCCATCCTCCGAGGAGGAGATGGCGCCGATGTTCACCGCGCCCGTCACCGACGGCAAGCGCCACAAGAACGACATCTTCCGACCGGGCCCCGGCCCGATGGTGGAGTTCCGCGGGGTCACGAAGACCTACGACGGCGGCGCCCGCGGCCTCAATGGCGTGTCGCTGCGCATCGGCACCGGCGAGTTCGTGTTCCTCGTCGGCCCGTCGGGCTCCGGCAAGTCGACCTTCATCCGCCTGATCATCCGCGAGCTGCGCGCGACCACCGGTGAGGTGGTGGTGGGTGGCCGCGACCTCGCCACGCTGCGCCGCAGCAAGGTTCCCTACCTGCGCCGCGCGATCGGCTGCGTGTTCCAGGACTTCCGCCTGCTGCCCGACCGCACCGCGGCCGAGAACGTGGCCTACGCCCTGCAGGTGACCGGCCACAGCCAGAAGGAGGTGCGCCGTCGCGTGCCGGAGATCCTCTCGCTGGTGGGCCTCGACGGGAAGTTCGACCGCCTCCCGCGCGAGCTGTCGGGCGGTGAGCAGCAGCGCGTGTCGATCGCGCGTGCGCTCGTGAACCACCCGCGCCTGCTGATCGCCGACGAGCCCACGGGCAACCTCGACCCCGAGACCTCGCTGGGCATCATGGACCTGCTGCTGCGCATCAACCGCACCGGCACCACCGTGCTCGTGGCCACCCACGACCAGCACACCGTGGACCGCATGCAGATGCGCGTGATCGCCCTCGATGAGGGCCGCGTGGTGCGCGACGAGGAGTCCGCCGGCTACCACGACGAGACCGGGGAGGTCCTGGCATGAGGCTCGGAATGTTCTTCCGCGAGGCGCTTCGCAGCATCCGCGCCAACGCCGCCATCTCGGTGGCCGCCACGGTCACGGCGCTCATCGCCGTGTTCATCCTCGGCGCGTTCATCCCGTCGTTCATGTACGTGCGCTCGGCCGTGGACGCCCAGACCGCCAAGGTCGACGTGGACGTCTACATCGCCGACACCGCCACGGTGTCGCAGGTGAACTCCCTGCGCGAGAAGCTCGACGGCCTGCGCACCGACGGCACCGTCGCCGCCGTGACGTACGTGTCGAAGGAGGACGCCCTGCGCATCATGAAGGAGCGCCTGCGCGACCCCTCCGTGCTCGATGAGCTGCCCAGCAACCCGCTGCCCGCCAAGTTCAACGTGAAGCCCACCGAGGCCGAGAACGCCGACGTGATCGTGGCCGCGGTGAAGGACGACCCCGCGCTCGACCCCACCGAGGGCATCGTCTATCCCGAGACCACCGCCGACCGGCTGCTCACCGCCGCCAAGTTCGTGCAGTGGGCGGGCTTCATCCTCATCGGCATCCTGCTGCTTGCCGCAGTGCTGCTGATCGGGAACACCATCAGGCTCTCCATCTTCGCCCGCCGGCGTGAGGTGGAGGTGATGCGCCTCGTGGGCGCCACCAACTGGTTCATCCGCTGGCCGTTCATGATCGAGGGCGTGATCTGCGGCCTCGTCGGAGCCGTCGTGGCCGTGGCCATGCTCTGGGGCATCAAGGTGGGCGTGGTGGATGCCTGGGCCGCGGGCGCCGACAGCGCGCTCACCAAGACGGGCTCTGCCGCGGGCACCATCGCGTTCCCGCTGCTCATGATCGTTCTGGTGGGGGCCGGCGCCCTGCTCGGCGCCATCGGCAGCGGCATCACGCTGCGCCGCTTCCTCAAGGTGTGACCGGTTCCGCGGTGGCGGTGCGCTCCTGCACCGCCACCGCGAGGCCCTAACATCGGCCCGTGCCCCGCACGCCCCGATCACGACGCCTCCTCGTCGCCGCCGGCGTGGCGGCGGTGCTCATCGCGGTGTTCGTGCTGGGGGCCCTCGTGGGTGGACCCATCCGGGCGACGATCCAGCCATCCAGCGTGTCGCTGCCCGACCAGGTGGCGAACGCCGTGGCCGACCGCTTCGAGGGCAAGGTGGATCGCGCCGCTCTCGAGCGCGCGGGTGCCAAGGCCATCGCCGCCCAGGTGGGCGACCGCTGGACCACCTACTTCACTCCCAAGGAGTGGGCGGCGCTGCAGCGCGCCACCGAGGGCCGCTACTCGGGCATCGGCATTCGCGTGCGCGCGACCGATGACGCCCTGAACATCCGCGAGGTGTTCCCGGGCAGCCCGGCCGCCAAGGCGGGCCTCAAGGCTGGGGAGCAGATCATCGCGGTGGCGGGCGTGCCGGTATCCCGCCGCGGCCCTGCGAAGAGCCGCGAGGCCATCCTCGGCAAGGACGGCACCACGGTGGCCCTGCGCGTGCGCGCCGCCGACGGCGCCGAGCGCACGGTGCGCGTGACCCGTGGGGATGTGACGGTGCCCCTCGTGGAGGCCCGCATGCTCACCGCGCCCGGCGGCACCAAGGTGGGCTACATCGAGCTCGACCGCTTCGAGAAGGGCGCGGGGGACAGGGTGCGCGACGAGGCGCAGGCGCTGCTCGACGACGGGGCCACGGCCCTGATCCTCGATCTTCGCGGCGACCCCGGCGGGTTGCTTGACGAGTCGGTGGCCGTGGCGGGCGCGTTCCTGAAGCCCGGCACCGTGGTGGTGAGCACCACGGGCCGCACCTCGCCGCGCCGCGAGTTCCGCGCCGATGGCGACCCGATCCCCGCCGACGTCCCCGTGGCGGTGCTGGTGGACCGCGCGTCGGCCAGCGCATCCGAGATCGTGGCGGGCGCCCTCAAGGACACCGGCCGCGCGGTGATCGTGGGGGAGCGCACCTTCGGGAAGTCGAAGGTGCAGGTGACCCAGGAGACCAGCGACGGCGGGGCCGTGCGCGTGACGATCGCCGGCTACCGCACGCCCAAGGGCACGGATATCGGGGAGGGCGGCGTGAAGCCCGACGTGACGTCCATCGACTCGCCTGACACCGAGGCCGACGAGGCGCTCGACGCCGCGCTCGCCCGCCTCGCCGCGCAGGGCGGCTAGGCCCGTGGCCCGGGGCCGCACGGGCACCCAGTTCGTGGCCGAGATGGTGCCGGCCGGACGGCGCATGGCCGCGCGCCCGGCATTCGAGGCGGGGCCCGAGGTTCCCCTCATCAAGGCGAAGCGGGGCGACGCCCGCATGGGCGACCTCGTGACGGCCCGCATGAAGGGCGCGGGGTGCGAGGTGGTGGCAATCCACGGGCCGAGCACCCAGGCCGGCGCGGCCATCCGCGCGCTCATCGCGCACGAGGGGCTGGGGCGCGGCTTCGGACCGAAGGCGCGCGAGGAGGCCCAGCAGGCCGCGCGCACCCGCGACGAGCCCGACCCGGATCGCCGCGACATGCGCGACCAGCGGGTGATCACCATCGACCCCGAGGGCGCCAAGGATCACGACGACGCCATCGCCGTGGCGGAGGAGGGCGAGGGCATCCGCCTGTGGGTGCACATCGCCGACGTGAGCCGCTACGTCACCCCCGGGGGCGCGATCGACCGCGAGGCCGAGCGACGGGGGTGCTCGGTGTACCTGCCGGGAACCGTCGACCCGATGCTGCCGGAGGTGCTCTCGAACGATGTCTGCTCGCTGCGCCCGGGGGAGGATCGCAAGGCCTTCACGGCCCACATGCTGGTGATGCCCGATGGATCGGTGACGGCCGAGGGCTTCCACCGATCGCTCATCCGATCCGACCGCCGCCTCACCTACCCCGAGGTCGATGCCTTCCTCGAGGGCCGCGCCGACCTCGGTGATGCCGCCATGGAGGGCGACGTGCGCCTGGCCATGGAGCTCTCCCGGCGCCTGCGCGCGCGCCGCATGCGCCGTGGGGCCCTGGACATCGTCACGTCCGAGCCCCGGTTCCACTTCGAGGGCGATCGCATCGCGTCGGTGGAGATGGAGACCCAGACCGCGTCGCACAGCCTCATCGAGGAGTGCATGATCGCGGCCAACGAGGCCGTGGCGCGGTTCCTCATCGCCAAGCGGGTGCCGGCCCTCTACCGCGTGCATGCCGATCCCGATCAGGTGGCCATCGAGGACCTCTGGGAGCGACTCGAGATCATCGGCATCCCGGTGCCACCGCTTGCGGAGGGAATCCTCACCTCGGAGCAGCGCCGCGAGGCCGCCGGCGTGGCGGCCCATGCCGTGAGGCTCCACGTGGATCGCACGGGGGAGGGGTCGGCCAGCCTGCCCTACATGGTGTTGCGCGCGTTGCAGAAGGCGGTGTACCGCCCCGATGAGACATCCCACTCGGGGCTCGCCAGCCCCGCCTACCTGCACTTCACCTCGCCCATCCGGCGCTACCCCGACCTGGTGGTGCACCGGGCGCTCGCGCACGCGCTGGGCCTTGGCGAGCCCGCGCCGGACGCCGCCATGCTGCCCGAGGTGGCCCGCGACGCGTCGGACCGCGAGCGCGACGCCACCGACCTCGAGCGCCGCGCCGATCGCATGTGCCTGGCCTACCTGCTGGCGCAGTCGACCCATGGCGACGACTGGGACCGCCCGCGCGATGGCGAGGTGACCGGCGTGGGGCAGTCGGGCCTGTTCATCACGTTTGACGAGGTGTTCGACGGCTTCCTGCCCTTCCGCAAGATGCCCGACGACCACTACGTGCCCGACGACTTCTCGGCCGAGGCGGTGGGCGAGGAGACCCGGCGGCGCTTCCGCCTGGGCGATGCCGTGAGGGTGCGCGTGCACGACATCGAGCCGCTGCGGGGCCGGGTGACGCTCGAGATGGCCGAGCATTCCCCGGCGCGCCGCTAACCTGCCTCGCCCATGGGCAAGAAGGGCAAGTCAAAAGGGGGCGCCAAGGCGCCGGCCCGCAAGGACATCGCGCAGAACCGCAAGGCCCTGCACGAGTACGAGATCCTCGACCGCTACGAGGCCGGCATCGCCCTGACCGGAACCGAGGTGAAGGGGCTGCGCGAGAGCGGCGCGATGATCCGGGAGGCCTACGCGCAGGTCATCAACGGCGAGGTGTTCCTCGTCGGCGCGCACATCAGCGACTACGGGCCCGCGGGCGGGCGCGGCCACGACCCCCAGCGCACCCGCCGCCTGCTGCTGCACCGCCGCGAGATCGACAAGATCGCCGGCAGGCTGTCGGAGCCTGGCATCACGCTCATTCCCCTGCGCATGTACTTCAACGAGGACGGCCGGGCGAAGATCGAGCTCGGCCTCGGCCGCGGCCGCACGCAGTACGACAAGCGCGTGGCCATCAAGGACCGCGAGATGAAGCGCGAGCTCTCGCGCGCCAACGCGCGGCGGGGCCGGGGCTAGCGGATGATCACCACGTGCTCGGTGAGCGCCCCGTGGGCGCCCAGCGTGGAGATCTTCTCGATGTCGCTGCTCCGGCTGGGCCCCGACACCAGGCTCACGGCCGACGGCGCCGGGCGCCCGTCGGCGAACGTGGCTGCCAGCGCCTCGCCCAGGGTGCGCACGATGCGATCGGCGGGCAGCAGGGCCACGTGATGGCGGCTGGTCACGTCGAGGCCGCGGCCGTGGCCCTCGGACGCCTCGAGCACGATGGTGCCGCGCTCGGCCACGGCCAGGGAGGGGACGGTGACCCCGCAGACGTCCACGGGCCCCTCGAGGCCCATGGTCTCGCGCTTGCCGAGGCCCGTGGGCCACACGCGCACGTCGATGCCCTCCCGCTTCAGCGCATCGGCCAGCCCGATGCGCTCCATCAGCGGGTCATCCGCGAGCACCGCGCGGGCAACCCCGGCGTCGGCCATCCAGCGCGCGGCCTCGCGGCCCGCGTCGGCGGCGTCCACCACCTGCCCCGTCGCCTTGCGCCGCGCGAGGGAGGCCATGAGCAGGTCGACAACCGGGTCGCCTGACGGCGCGTCGCTCACCTGCGCGGGGGCCACCGGGTGGGCATGTCGCGCACCTCGGTCCAGCCGGCGCCGGGCCCCGGCAGTTCGGTGGCCCAGCCGTCCTTCCCGCGGGCGCGCAGCATCAGGCGCCAGCCGGCCATCCAGGCGCGGTAGGTGCTGGGGCGCCGCCACAGCCGGCTCCAGGCGCGGAAGGCAAAGCCCGCCTTGCGCGTGGCCGGCGAGGAGGCCCGCGCCCGTGCGCGCACCAGGAGGTCCTGCAGGGGGATGCCCACCGGGCAGGCCTCGCCGCACGCGCCGCAGAGCGACGACATGAAGGGCAGGTCGCGCGAGGCGGGGGAGGAGGGGCCCTCGAGCAGCGGGGTGATGACCGCCCCGATGGGCCCGGAATACGGCGAGCCGTAGGCCTGGCCACCCACCGAGCGCCACATCGGGCACGAATACAGGCACGCCCCGCAGCGGATGCACGAGAGGGCCTCCTCGAACTCCGTGCCGCGAAGCGCGCCGCGCCCCCCGTCGATGATGACCAGGTGGAACTCCTCGGGGCCGTCGCTCTCGCCCTCACGGCGCGGACCGGTGATGAGGTTCACGTAGTTCGCGGCGTCCTGGCCGATGGCGGCCATGGGCAGCACCTGCAGGATGTGCGCGGCCTCGTCCCAGTCGGCCACCACGCGCTCCATGCCCATCACGGCCACGTGGATGGGCGGCTGCGACGTGACCAGCCGGGCGTTGCCCTCGTTCTCGACCACGCACACGGTGCCGGTGGACGCCACGCCCAGGTTCACCCCCGACACCCCGATGCCGGCCTCGGCGAACTTCTCGCGCAGGCGCACGCGCGCGTGGGCAACCAGACCCTCGCGGTCGGTGGGCACGTCATCGGTGCCGGCCTCCTCGCGGAAGAGCGCGGCCACCTGCTCGCGGTTGAGGTGCACCGCCGGGGCGATGATGTGGCTGGGGTGATCATTCGCCAGCTGCAGGATCCACTCGCCGAGGTCGGTCTCCACCACCTCGATGCCGGCGTCATCCAGGGCCTCGTTGAGCTTGATCTCCTCGGTGGCCATCGACTTGCTCTTGGCCACCACCTTCACGCCGCGCGCCTGCGCCAGGCCGGTGATGTAACGGCACGCCTCGGCGCCGTCGGCCGCGCGCACCACCGTGCCGCCCGCCTCGCGAACCTTGGCCTGCATCTCGGTGAGCAGTGCCGGCAGGTTTCGGATGTTCGAGCGGCGTATCTCGCGGGCGCGCTCGCGCATCTCGTCGAGGCCGTACTGCTCGCGCATGGCGTCGCGGCTCTCGCCCCAGCTGGTGGCGGCGGTGTCGAGGTTGCCGCGAAGCGTGCGGTCGCGCAGGGCGTCCACGGTGCGCTCGCGCAGCGTGCCCTCGACGTCGAGGTACGCAACCCCGCCGTCGGCGCGGCGCTTGCGGGTGCTCATCGGTCGAGCACCTCGGCCACGTGGCGCGCGCGGATCGGGATTCCCTGCCGGTGCGCCACGCCCACGATGTGCATGAGGCAACCGAGGTCGC
>CAIYRJ010000151.1 GCA_903928615.1 uncultured Actinomycetes bacterium
CTCGCGGCGCTCGCCGCCCGTCCCGGCGAGCGGGTGTCCGGGGGGGCTCTCGCGCGCGAGCTCGGGTGCTCGCGCGCGGCGGTGCACCGGCATGTCGACGCCCTGCGCGCCGCCGGGGTGCCCATCGACGCCACGCGGGCCGGCTACGTGCTCGACCCCGCGGCCGATCCCGTGGTGCCCTCGGCGGTGATGCCCCTGCTGTCGTCGCCGCTGGCCGGGCCGGTCACATGGACCCCCGAGATCGGCTCCACCAACGACGACGCGGCGGCGCTCGCGCGCCGCGGTGCGCCCGAGGGAACCGTGATCGGATCGGACCACCAGACGGCGGGGCGGGGGAGGCGGGGCCGCGCGTGGCTCGATGCCCCGGGCGAGGCCCTGATGTTCACCGTCATCCTGAGGCCGAGGGTCGGCCCCGTGGGCGCGGGCATGCTGCCGATCGTGGTGGCGCTCGGGCTGGCGGACGGGCTGGAGGCCTGCGGGGTGGCGGGCGTGGAGATCGCATGGCCCAATGACGTGCTCGCCGGCGGCACGAAGGTGGCGGGCATCCTCTGCGAGATGTCCGCCGACCAGGAGCGGGTGGCCTGGGCGGTGGCCGGCATGGGCATCAACGTGGGCCCGGTGCCCGACGTGCCCGGATCGCGTTGGACCCCCGGATCGCTCGCAGCCCTTGGCACGCGCCCGCGGCGGGGCGACCTGCTCGTCGCGGTGCTCGGCGCGATCGGGCGGCGCTACGAGGCGTGGCTCGAGCACGGGCCGGACGGCGTGGTGGCCGCCTTCGGACGGCGCGACCACCTGGCCGGACGTCGCGTCACGGTGGGCACGCCCACCGGGGACGTGGTCGGAGCGGGATGCGGCATCGACGCGCTCGGCCGGCTCGTGATCGCGGTCGATGGCGATGAGGTGGCGCTGTCATCGGGCGAGGTGACGGGAGTCGACCGCGGCTGACCGCGCGGCGTATCCTCACCGCGAGCAGCACGACAACCCCCGGGACGAGGAGCACTGGAATGCGTGGACTGAGGAAGACGGCCGCGGGCGTGGCAGCGGTGGCACTTGCCGCCGGCGTCATCGCCGGATGCGGCAGCAGCAGCGACACCGCGAGCACCGCGGCGGCGGAGAGCGCGGCGACATCCACGACCGCGGAGCTCACGCAGGCGGAGTACGTGGCGAAGGCGAACGCCATCTGCAGGAAGATCGATGACGTCACGAGCACGCTGGGTGACAACGTCGACACCGAGACGCTCGAGCAGGCGCAGGCCGAGCTGGACAAGGCCGTCACGGCAGCACGGGAGGGCGTGGCAGAGCTGAAGGCGCTCGTGCCGCCGGCTGCCCTTGCGGCTGCCCACGCCACCCTCGTCCAGACGAGCGGCGACGCAAACGAACTGGGGTCGAAGATCATCAGCGCCGCCCTCGCGGGCAACCTCGACGACCCCGCCATCATGGAGGAGGCCAAGCAGGCCGAGTCCCTCGTGGCGAAGCAGCTCGCCGCGGCGAAGGAGCTGGGGCTCTCCGACTGCTTCACCGGGAACACCACCGACACCATGGATGACGACGGTGCCGATGACGGGGCGAACGATTAGCGCCTGATTTCCGGAGGCTCCACCCCGGAAACCCCACCCCGGGAGCCAGGCGATGGCGTTCCGGGGTGGGGTTTCCCCGCCTTTTTGCGTAAGGTTCCGGCACGCCGTTCCCCCGGCCTGTCGTCGGACGCCCGAGCGCCGCTCGCGCCGCGCCACCCCGGCGGCCACTCAGCGAAGTGGAGAAGCTAATGAAGACCTCACGTACCGCCGCCATCGTGCTCGGCGCCGTCGCTCTTGGCAGCATCGGCTTCATCGGTTGCGGCAGTTCCGACACGCCGGCGACGACTGCGGCCGCCACGGCTGAGTCCGGTAACGCCGGGCAGCAACTGACCGCCGAGGAGTACGTCAGCGCGGCCGACGCGGTATGCAAGGAAGCCACTACCAAGCTGGAGGCGCTCACCCAGCCCAGCGACCCTGCCGAGCTGAAGGCATACGTCGCGGAGACAGCGACCCTCTCGGCGTCCGTAGCGGAGGCCCTGACCACGCTCGTCCCGCCCGCCGACCTCGAGACCGCACACAAGGCGCTCGTCGAAGCAGCGTTTAACCAGACGGAGTTCATCAACCAGGTCGCCGCCGAGGTCCCGGACCCCGCGACGGATGCGGATGTCACCGCAGCGGTGGAGAAGCTCACGAGTGCCGATGCGGAGGCGCTCGAGGCCGAGAGCAAGGCTGCGGCGGCTGAGCTCGGTCTCGCCGAGTGCGGGAAGGATGCCGCGGGCGCCGACTCGGCGGAGTAGCGCGCCGGTAGCATCGCCGCCGTGAGGGCAGCGGTCTACCACGGGGCGGGTCGCCTCACGATCGACGATCACCCGGACCCCTCTGCGGGTCCGGGTGAGATCGTCATCCGCACGCGGGCGTGCGGGATCTGCGGCACCGACCTCATGCAGTGGTACCAGGACACCAAGGCCCCGGTGGTGCTCGGGCACGAGCCCGTGGGCGACGTGGTGCAGGCGGGGGAGGGGGCGCCCTTCGACGTGGGCGACCGCGTGTTCGTGCACCACCACGTGCCGTGCCTCGAGTGCGACCTCTGCCTCGCGGGCCGCGACACCCTGTGCGAACGCTTCCGGGCCACGCGCATCGACCCCGGTGGTCTGGCCGAGCTCATTCGCGTGCCGGCCGAGAATGTGGAGATCGACGTCCACCACGTGCCCGACGACATGGACGACGAGGCCGCGACCCTCATCGAGCCCCTCGCGTGCATCCTGCGCGGGCAGCGGCTCGCGGGCGTCGGGCCGGGCTCGCGCGTGGTCATCGTGGGTGCCGGGTCAATGGGGCTCATGGAGGCCGAGCTCGCCGCGGTGCTGGGGGCATCGCAGGTGGTGGTCATCGAGCCCAACGCCGATCGCAGGCCGGCTGCCGCGGCGCTGGGGGCCACCGTGCTGGCGTCGTGCGATCCGGATGCCGTGCGCGAGGCACTCGGGGGTGAGCTCGCGCACCAGGTGATCGTGTGCACCCACAGCCATGCGGCGATGAACGACGCCCTGCACCTGGCGGGGCCGGCGGGGGTGGTGCAGTACTTCGCGCCCACGCCGCCGGGGGAGATGGTGCCGCTCGACCTCGGCGCGGTGTTCTGGCGCGAGGTCCACCTGCAGTCCACCTACTCGGCGGGCCCCGCGGACATCCGCGACGCGCTCGACCTGCTGGCCAGGGGGCGGGTGCGGTGCGAGGGGATCGTCACGCACCACGTGCCGTTCGCCGACGTGGACGAGGCCTTCCGCCTGGCCCGCACGGGCGAGGCCCTGAAGGTCGTCATCGACTTCTGACGCACGTGGCACCGGGCCGCCGCCGCCCGGTAGGGTTCCCGATCCGCGCTCGCAGACGGGCGCGTGCTTCCCTTGAACACGGTCACGGAGGACCAATGTCCGATTCGCAGCTTCCGGAAGGCGTCGAGATCCTCGAGGTCGTCTCCCCTGAGATGGCGGAGATCCTCACCCCGGAGGCGCTGTCGTTCGTAGCCGGGCTCCAGCGCGAGTTCAACGACCGCCGCAAGGAGCTCCTGGCCGCCCGCGCCGCCCGGCAGGGCGCGTTCGAGGCCGGCGAGCGCCCGGACTTCCTCCCCGAGACCAAGCACATCCGCGACGACCCGTCGTGGCAGATCGCCCCGCTTCCGGACGACCTGCAGGACCGCCGCGTGGAGATCACCGGCCCCGTCGATCGCAAGATGGTCATCAACGCCCTCAACTCGGGCGCGAAGATGTTCATGTCGGACTTCGAGGACTCCAACACGCCCACGTGGCACAACACGATCCTCGGCCAGATCAACCTGCGCGACGCCGTGCGCCGCACCATCACGTTCGAGTCGCCCGAGGGCAAGAAGTACGCCCTGGGCGACGAGATCGCGGTGCTGCTGGTGCGCCCGCGCGGGTGGCACCTGAACGAGAAGCACGTGCTCGTGGACGGCGAGCCGATGTCGGCCGGCATCTTCGACTTCGGCCTCTTCTTCTTCCACAACGCGAAGGAGCAGCTCTCGCGCGGCACGGGCCCGTACTTCTACCTGCCGAAGATGGAGAGCCACCTCGAGGCGCGCCTCTGGAACGACATCTTCGTGAAGGCGCAGGATGACCTCGGCGTGCCGCAGGGCACGATCAAGGGCTGCGTGCTCATCGAGACCATCCTCGCCGCGTTCGAGATGGAGGAGATCCTCTACGAGCTGCGCGAGCACTCGGCCGGCCTCAACTGCGGCCGTTGGGACTACATCTTCTCGTGCATCAAGAAGTTCCGCACCGACCCGGACTTCGTGCTGGCGGACCGCGCGCTGGTCACCATGACCAGCCGCTTCATGCGCGCCTACTCGCTGCTGGCCATCAAGACCTGCCACAAGCGCGGCGCCCAGGCCATGGGCGGCATGGCGGCGCAGATCCCGATCAAGAACGACCCCGAGGCCAACGAGGCCGCCATCTCCAAGGTGCGCGCCGACAAGGAGCGCGAGGCCGGCGACGGCCACGACGGCACGTGGGTGGCGCACCCCGGCCTGGTGCCGATCGCCATGGACGCCTTCGACGCCGTGCTGGGCGACAAGCCCAACCAGGTGGACCGCCTGCGCGACGACGTCACGGTGACCGGTGCCGAGCTCCTCGACTTCGAGCCTGAGGGCCCGATCACCGAGGCGGGCCTTCGCACCAACGTGAACGTGGGAATCCAGTACCTCGGCGCCTGGCTCGCCGGCGTGGGCTGCGTGCCCATCAACAACCTGATGGAGGACGCCGCCACGGCGGAGATCTCGCGCTCGCAGGTGTGGCAGTGGATCCGCTCGCCGAAGGGCCAGCTCGAGGACGGCCGGGACATCGACGAGACGCTCTTCCGCGAGGTGCTGGGCGAGGAGCTCGAGAAGGTCAAGGCCCAGTTCGGCGACGCCGGGCGCTACGAGGAAGGCGCAAAGCTCTTCGGCCAGATCACGGCCTCGGAGGACTTCGTCGACTTCCTCACGCTGCCGGCGTACGAGATGATCGACTAGGCGCAACCCCGGTGTCAGGCACTTAACCGTCGGCCGACGGTTAAGTGCCTGACACCGGGGTTGCGCCTAGTCGATCATCTCGTACGCCGGCAG
>CAIYRJ010000152.1 GCA_903928615.1 uncultured Actinomycetes bacterium
CGACGCCACGCCCAGGCGGTCCTCGGGCACCTCGTGGATGACGGTGGTGGTCACCGGGGCGGTCGAGGTGGCGAGGCCCAGCGCGAGCAGGACCATGCCGGGCAGCACCGCGTAGTAGGCCTCGAACCCGAAGCCCCAGGCCAGCACCAGGGCGCCTGAGACGGCGAGGATGAGCGACACCCGCATCATGCGTTCGCTGCCCACGCGGGTGAGCAGGCGTCCCGACATCGGCGACCCGACCATGAACGAGAGCGCCACCGGGGTGATGGCCAGCGAGAGCATCACGTTGCTGTAGCCGAGCACGGCGGTGAAGTAGAACGGCAGCAGCAGGAGCGTGCCGAACATCGTGGCTCCCACGCAGAACCCGGCGATGTTGGGGTTGCGCACGGTGCGCAGGCGGAACAGGCCGAGGTCCACCATCGGGTCGGGCGCACGGGTCTCACGCCACGCGAACAGCGCCAGTCCGAGCACGCCGAGCGCGGCCATGGCCAGGGTCTTGCCCGAGGTCCAGCCCCAGCTCGACGCGCTGGTGAGGGCCGTGAGCAGGGGGAACAACCCGAGCGCCGCGAGCCCGGCGCCGGCGAGGTCGAAGGGCCGCTTCGCGCCCGGCGGCTTCCTGTGCATCACGAGCGCGGCGCCGATCAGCACCAGGGCGCCCACCACCGGCGTGAACCAGAACACGCTGCGCCAGCCCCAGATGCCCACCAGCACGCCCGCGATGTTGAGCGACACCACCGGTGCCACGGTGATGATCGCCGTGAGCACCCCGATGGCCAGCCCGCGCTCATTCGGCGGGAAGAGGATCGTCGCGTACGAATAGGCGGTGGGCGCCATGGCCGACGCGCCCACGCCCTGGAGGATGCGGAACACCACCAGCGAGGGCTCGTTCCACGCCAGCGCGCACAGCACCGACGCGACCACCATCACGAGCACGCCGAGCACGAAGATGCGCCGTCGGCCGTAGAGGTCGCCGGCGCGTCCCGCGATGGGCAACAGCACCGCCTGGGTCACAAGGAAGCCCGTCACCACCCAGCCGGCCGCCGAGATGTCGGCGTCGAAGTCGCGCGAGATGTCCGGCAGCGCGATGTTGACGATGCTGATGTTCAGCACCGAGAGCATCATCCCACCCGCCACGACCGTCATGGCCATCCAGCGCCACCGCGGGCTCGCCCTCAGGCGAGCGCGGATCGCGCGCAGGCGCGCTGGCAGCAAGGTCTCCCGCACGTCGCCGAGGGTATACCCCGGGGGGGTCCGGGGGGCTAGCCTTCCCCGCCGTGGCGAGGAAGACCCGCAAGACCCCGAAGGCCGTCCGCGTGGGCGATCGCGACCTGCTGTGGGACTACGCCCGCCTCGCGCGCATGTACGGCATCCAGCTGCTCGGCGTGTCGGCGGCCCTCGTGGCGGTCTCGATCATCCTCGAGGCCACGTCGGAGGATGGCTGGTCGTGGTGGTGGCTCGGCACGCTCACCGCGATGACGGGCATCACCGGCCTGGTGTTCTTCCCCATCCTGCGGGTGTGGCTGCGCAAGGGCGGCCTGCCATCGATCCGCCTGCCCGATGCCCAGCCCGCCGAGGGCCGCCGCATGCTCGCCGCCGCGCCCGGTGACTGGCGCAGCTTCGCGGCCATCGTGGCCATCCTGCTCTTCATCTCGGCCGGGGCCACGCTGCTGTTCCTCGTCGCGGTGCTCGGCCGCGGCGGCACCGCCGAGGGCGTGGTCATCGGCGTGCTCCTCGCCTGGGGCTTCGTCACCCTCGAGGACGCCCGGCGCATCGCGCGCACCCAGCTCGACGAGAAGCGCATGTACTGGGCGGCCGCCCGCCGCCCCTGGGGCGCCGGCAACCGCCTGGTGTTCACCATCTCACGTGGTTGATCCAGAGCCGCCCGGCCTCTGCCTTTGGTCGTCGAGCGGGATGCTGCTGATGCGGGTTCGTCCGGGTTCCACCCCTTTCGGGGCGATCCAGAGCCGCCCGGCCTCTGCCTTTGGTCGTCGAGCGGGATGCTGCTGATGCGGGTTCGTCCGGGTTCCACCCCTTTCGGGGCGGCCGTGGCGCGGCGTGGTACGGTTGGTTGGTATACGGAGGGGGGGTATAGGTGGGCGATGTGAACGAGGTGGTCATCATCGGCAGCGGGCCGGCCGGGCTCACGGCCGCGATCTATGCCGCGCGTGCCGGGCTCGAGCCGCTCGTGATCGAGGGGTACGGCGCCGGCGGGCAGCTGATGATCACCACCGACGTCGAGAACTACCCGGGGTTCCCGGACGGCGTGCAGGGGCCGGAGATGATGCAGATGTTCCGGTCGCAGGCCGAGAGGTTCGGCACCCGGTTCGTCACGGCCGACGTCAGCCGCGTGGACTTCTCGGAGCGCCCCTTCCGCATGTGGGTGGGAGGCGACGAGTACGTGGCCAACTCGGTCATCGTGTCAACGGGTGCCTCGGCGCGCTGGCTCGGCATCGAGGGCGAGACCCGCATGATGGGCCGCGGCGTGAGCGCCTGCGCCACCTGCGACGGCTTCTTCTTCAAGGACAAGCCGGTGGTCGTGGTGGGCGGCGGCGACACCGCCATGGAGGAGGCCCTCTTCCTCACGCGCATGTGCGAGAGCGTCACCATCGTGCATCGGCGCGATGAGTTCCGCGCGTCGGCCATCATGGCCAAGCGCGTGCTCGAGAACCCGAAGATCACCGTGCGCTGGAACGCCGTGGTGGAGGACGTCGAGGGCGACACCGTGGTGACCGGGGTGAAGGTGCGCGATGTCGAGACCGGCGAGGAGGACGTCATCCCGGCCGCGGCGATGTTCGTGGCCATCGGCCACCAGCCCAACACGTCGCTGTTCGAGGGACTCCTCGACATGGATGACGAGGGCTACCTGCGCACCACGCCGGGCGGCACCTACACCAACATCGACGGCGTCTTCGCGTGCGGGGACGTGCAGGACACCGTGTACCGCCAGGCGGTCACCGCCGCGGGCAGCGGCTGCATGGCGGCGATCGACGCCGAGAGATGGCTCGAGGCCCAGGAGGCCGGAGCCGGCGACCACGCGGGCGCGAGCGCGTCCGCCGACTGACGAGGAGACGAGATGGGCGAGGTCATCGAGATCACCAGCGACACCTTCCAGGGGCTCGTGCTCGAGAGCGAGAAGCCGGTGGTGGTGGACTTCTGGGCGCCGTGGTGCGGCCCGTGCCGCATGATCGCCCCGGTGATCGACGAGATCGCCGCCGACCGCGAGGACATCGTGGTGGGCAAGGTCAACGTGGACGACGCGCCGGACATCGCGCAGCGCTACGGCATCCAGGGCATCCCGTTCATCGGGCTGTTCGAGAACGGCCAGCTGGTGCGCAACGCAGTGGGCGCCATGCCGCGTGCCGGCATCGAGCAGGCGCTCGGCCTGGGCGGCTGACGGCATGCCGACCTACGACCTCCGGTGCGGCGCGTGCGGCACCGGGTTCGAGGTGTTCCGGCAGGGCTTCCTGCGTGACGATGACCGCGCATGCCCGTCGTGCGGGGAGCCCGCCGAGCAGCTGTTCACCGGGTTCGTGGCGGCGCGATCGAGCACCCAGATGGCCGGCGCCGTGGCAGGCGGCACCTCAGCCGGTTCCGCGCCTTCATCCGGGGGATGCGGGCACGGCGGCTGCGGTTGCGGGGGCCACTAGGCCGTGGCCACCACCGCATCCACCCCGCCCACGCGCGAGCAGATCATGGTCCGCCTGCGGCGCGCCGAGGGCCAGCTGCGAGGCGTGCAGCGCATGCTCGACGAGGACGCCGCCTGCGAGGACGTCCTCGTGCAACTCGCGGCGGTGACCGCCGCGCTCGACCAGGTGGGGCTGCACCTCATCGGCGAGCGCCTGCGACAGTGCCAGCAGGCCGACGGCACCATGTGCTCGCAGGAGCTCGAGCAGGGGATCGCCAACCTGCTACGCCACACGCGGCTTTCCGGGTAGCCACGGC
>CAIYRJ010000153.1 GCA_903928615.1 uncultured Actinomycetes bacterium
ACCGTGGCGTGCGCCGACGCCGTGTGGGCACAGGAGCTCGACGCCCGGGGTGAGGAGATCGAGGAACGCCTGGCGGCGATCATCGGCGACCCCTCAGCGGTGGCGGGGCTGCGGTTCGTGGTGGCCGACCACGCGCTGCCCGCACCCGATCCCGGCCCGGCGCCACGCGATCCCCTTCCCCCACCGGATCCCGCTGCCGTGCAGCGCGCGGAGCAGGCCACGCGCGATATCGAGGATCCCGCGCTTCGCGATCTGGTCACACGTGCCGCAGCACGCGCGCTGGAGCGTGACAAGGGGTCCTGAGGGGCCCTCCCGGAACTTTTTCCGTGGGACCCACTGGTAGGTTTATCCCTGCAAATCCGAGGCGTCGGGGCAATCCCGCCCTACGCGCCGCGCCGGCCCGGAGCGACCCCTGAGGAGGGGCGGCATGGGACGGCCGAACTCGAGGAGACAGGTGACCGAACCGGGCTTCGACGCCACCACCGACGCGGGCTCTTACGACGCCGGCGCCATCACCGTGCTGGAGGGCCTCGAGGCCGTCCGCAAGCGACCGGGCATGTACATCGGGTCCACCGGGCCGAGGGGCCTGCACCACCTGGTGTACGAGGTCGTCGACAACTCCGTCGACGAGGCCATGGCGGGCCATTGCGACAACGTCGAGGTGGTCCTGCACCCCGATGGCTCGTGCTCGGTCACCGACGACGGCCGCGGGATCCCCGTGGCGGCGATGGAGGACCAGGAGGGCAAGAGCGCCCTCGAGGTGGTGCTCACCGTGCTGCACGCCGGCGGCAAGTTCGGCGGCGAGGGCTACAAGGTGTCCGGCGGCCTGCACGGCGTGGGCGTGTCCGTGGTCAACGCGCTGTCGGAGATCCTCACGGCCGAGGTGCGCCGCGAGGGGCGCCTCTGGGTGCAGAGCTACCAGCGCGGCGCCCCCGAGGGGCCCATCACCGACGCCGGCTCGGCGGACAGCACGGGCACGTGCATCCGGTTCAAGCCCGACCCGGAGATCTTCGAGGAGACCGACTTCGACTACGACACGCTGGCCACGCGCTTCCGCGAGACGGCGTTCCTCACGCCGGGCCTGCGCATCACCCTCACCGACGAACGCGGCGAGCGTCGCGAGGACTCCTTCCACTACGAGGGCGGCCTGGTCGACTTCGTCAAGCACCTCAACGCCACGAAGGACCCCCTGCACGGCGACGTCATCTCCATCTCGGCCGAGGGCGAGGAGGGCCAGGTGGACATCGCGATGCAGTGGACCACCGGCTTCACCGAGTCGGTGTTCACCTTCGCGAACAACATCAACACGCACGAGGGCGGCACGCACCTCACGGGCTTCCGCACCGCGCTCACGCGCTGCATCAACGACTACGCGCGCGCCAAGGGCCTGCTCAAGGAGAAGGACGACAACCTCGAGGGCAACGACACCCGCGAGGGCCTCACGGCAATCGTGTCGGTGAAGCTGCGTGAGCCCCAGTTCGAGGGCCAGACCAAGACCAAGCTCGGCAACAGCGAGTTCGCCGGCTTCGTGGCCACGATCGTCAACCAGAAGCTCGCGGAGTTCCTCGAGGAGAACCCGCAGACGGCCAAGGCCATCTGCACCAAGGCGTCCAACGCCGCCCAGGCCCGCATGGCCGCGCGCAAGGCCCGCGACCTCGCCCGCCGCAAGGGCGTGATGGACTCCACGAGCCTCCCCGGCAAGCTGGCCGACTGCTCCGACCGCGACCCCGAGAACACCGAGATCTTCCTGGTGGAGGGCGACTCCGCGGGGGGCTCCGCCGTGCGCGCCCGGCAGTCGTCGTTCCAGGCCATCCTGCCCCTGCGCGGCAAGATCATCAACGTCGAGAAGGCCCGCATCGACAAGGTGCTCAGCAACACCGAGATCCAGGCGATGATCACCGCGATGGGCACCGGCATCGGAGGCGACTTCGACCTCACGAAGGCCCGGTACCACAAGCTCATCATCATGACCGACGCCGACGTGGACGGCGCGCACATCCGCACGCTCATCCTCACGTTCCTCTTCCGGCACATGCCGGAGATCGTGGACGCCGGCTACGTGTACATCGCGCAGCCACCGCTCTACAAGGTGAAGCAGGGCAGCACCGAGCAGTACATCGAGAAGGAGTCCGACCTCGAGGACTGGCTGCTCGAGCG
>CAIYRJ010000154.1 GCA_903928615.1 uncultured Actinomycetes bacterium
GGCGACATCGACCCGGCCGAGGCGGCCGCGCTCACCGCGGCCGCGTTGGCCCGGGCCATGCCGCGTGACCCGCTGCACCTGGCGCGCGCGGGCGTGGCGCTGCGCGCCCTGGCGCGCGAGGCCACGGTGTACCCCGAGACGCTGCGCGACATGGCGAGCGGCATCGCCGTGACCGCCCGCGACCCCGAGGACGTCCGCCTCTTCAGCGGCCCGGACGCCGCGGCAGATGACGACGACCGGCGCTGGCGGATGCCCGACGCCGGGTCGCTGGGCATCGCCCTCGGGGCGGCGATCGTGGTGGGCGCGATCGGGGTGGGAATCGCCGCGGGCCTGGTGGCCGTGCTCGACCCGGCCGCGGCCAACCGCACCACCGCGCTGGTGATCGGCGGGCTCATCGGGGCGGCGGTGGGCGCGGCCATCGCGCTGCGGATGATGCGCCGCTAGGGCGCGGCCGCTACGAGCCGAACAGCGTCGCGGCGTCGCGGGCGATCTCGGGGGAGAGCAGCACGCGCGCCTCGGCGGAGTCGAAGGGGCGTCCCGGCCACGTCACCGTGACCCGGCCCTCATCCTCGAGCACGCCGAGGGCCGCCATGAGCGCGAGCAGGCCGTCGTCGCCCTCGAGCCCGAGCTCGGCGGCTGCGGTGGGCACCGAGAGCATCACGTCGCCGTCCACGGCCATGCCCTCGTCGAGCCACTGCAGCACCAGCAGCATCTCCAGCCTCTGCGCGTTGGACCTGTCAGCCGACATGGCCGCGAGGGTAGACGCCCGCCCGGACCCATCTCATGGGTAGAGTCCCCGACCGGCCCGCCCCCAGATGCGGGCCGTTCACTGACAGCGAGACAAGGGACGCGGGTGGATCTCTTCGAGTACCAGGGCAAGCAGCTCTTCGCCAAGTACGGCCTCGCCGTGCCATCGGGCGAGGTTGCCGACACGCCCGAGCAGGCGAAGGCCGCCGCCGAGGCAATCGGCGGCACGGTCGTCGTGAAGGCGCAGGTCCAGGTGGGCGGTCGCGGCAAGGCCGGCGGCATCAAGCTCGCCAAGGACCCTGACGAGGCCTACGCCGAGGCCGACAACATCCTCGGCATGGACATCAAGGGCCACGTGGTGAAGCGGCTCTGGATCGAGGCCGCCTCCGACATCAAGAAGGAGTACTACGCCTCGGTCACGTTCGACCGCTCGGCGAAGAAGCCCCTCGTGATGCTCTCGGCCATGGGCGGCATGGACATCGAGGCCGTGGCCGAGGAGCACCCGGAGGCGCTGGCGCGCCTGCACGTGGACCCGCTCGTGGGCTTCCAGCCCCACCACGGCCGCTGGCTGGTGTACCACGCCGGCATCGACGAGCCCGCGCAGAAGGGCGTGCTCGACGCGCTCACCAAGGCGTATGAGGCCTTCATCGGCCTCGAGGCAACGCTCATCGAGATCAACCCGCTCATCTGGACCGCGGATGACCGCGTGGTGGCGCTCGACGCCAAGGTGTCGATCGACAACAACGCGCTGTACCGCCACCCCGACCTGGCGGAGCTGCAGGAGAGCGTCACCGACGACGAGCAGGAGCGCATGGCGCATGAGCGCGGCGTCACCTACGTGAAGCTCGACGGCGACGTGGGGATCATGGGCAATGGCGCCGGCATCGTGATGAGCAGCCTCGACGTGGTGGCGCTCGCCGGCGGCAAGCCCGCCAACTTCCTGGACGCCGGCGGCGGTTCGAACGCGGAGGCCGTTGCCACCGCGCTCGAGGTGCTGCTGAGCGACCCCAAGGTGAAGTCGCTGATGATCAACATCTTCGGCGGCATCACCCGCTGCGACGAGGTGGCCGAGGGCCTCCTCGCGGCGCTCGACAAGCTGGGGGCCACGCTCCCGATCGTCGTGCGCCTGGACGGGACCGCCGCGGAGGCGGGGCGCGCCATCATCGCCGAGCGCGCCCCGGCCAACGTGGTGGTCGAGCCCACGATGCTCTCGGCCGCACAGCGCGCCGTTGAGCTCGCGAAGGAGGCCTCGTGAGCATCCTGGTCGGCAAGGACACAAAGCTGGTGGTGCAGGGAGTCACCGGCCGCGAGGGGCAGTTCCACACCCTCCGCAACAAGGCGTACGGCACCAACGTGGTGGCGGGCGTGACCCCCGGCAAGGCCGGGCAGGACGTCGAGGGCATCCCGGTGTTCAACACCGTGCGCGACGCCGTGGAGGCCACCGGGGCGAACACCTCGATGATCTTCGTGCCGCCGCGGTTCGCCACCGACGCCATCTACGAGTCGCTCGACGCGGGCATCGACCTCACCATCGCCATCACCGAGGGCATCCCCGCCCACGACATGATGCGCGTGTACACGCACCTGCAGCGCAGCGACCAGCGCCTGCTGGGCCCGAACTGCCCGGGCGCGATCAGCCCGGGCGAGGCCACGGTGGGCATCATGCCCACCGACGTCTTCACGCCGGGTCGCGTTGGCATCATCAGCCGCTCCGGCACGCTGACGTACCAGATCTCCAAGGAGATCGGTGACCTCGGCATCGGCCAGAGCACCGTGGTGGGCATCGGCGGCGACCCGATCGTGGGGTCGTCGTTCATCGACGTCCTCACCATGTTCGAGGCCGACCCCGACACCGACCTCGTGGTGATGGTCGGCGAGATCGGTGGCGACGAGGAGGAGCGCGCCGGCGAGTTCATCGCCGCCAACATGAAGACCCCGGTGGTGGGCTACATCGCGGGCTTCCAGGCTCCTCCCGGAAAGCAGATGGGCCACGCCGGCGCCATCATCACCGGGTCGTCCGGCACCGCCCAGGGCAAGAAGGACGCCCTCGAGGCGCTCGGCGTGCGGGTGGGCACCAACCCCACCGAGGTCGCCGAGATCGTTGCCGACACGCTGAAGTAGCGACCCCCCGGCGCACCGCCCGGCTGCTCAGGAGGCGATCTCCATGAGCAGGCGGGCGGTGCCCGAGGGATCCTCCAGCATGAGGTCGTGGCCCGTGGCCACCTGGTGCATGCGCCAGCCGCGATCGCGGGCCCTCCCCACCGTGGCCGCCAGGCTGGCCAGCGGCGGCGCCGTGTGCTCCACGTAGTCGCGCGGCAGGGCGTGAAGCACCGCGCGGTCATACGCCACGCGGTCATCCACGCACCGCGCCGGGAAGTCCGTGAGCCGTGGTCCCACGAAATCGCGCAGGTGCGCGGGCACCGACCACTGGTCCATGAACGCGGGCGAGGCGGGCACGCGCCAGCCCTGCCCCCCGTCGGCGACGATCTGCCGGTAGCGCCGCACCACCTCGGGCGGCTCGACGTCGGCAAGGCACTCCCCGGGGTCGGCGAGGAATGCGCCCATCGCCACCACGCGGCCCACGCGGTCGGCGGCGGCCTGCACCACCGGGCCGGCCAGGACGCCGGCGTAGGAGTGCAGCACGAGCACGCCGTCGCGGACGTCCTCCATGCGCAGCGTGGCGAGGATGTCCGCCACGTGGGTGTCCACGCCGACCTCGGGCGACAGCAGGTGCGCCCGCTCGCCCATGCCCGTGAGCGTGGGCGCGTGCGCCTCGTGACCGGCCTCGCGCAGCAGCGCCTCGACCGGGCGCCAGCACCACCCGCCGTGCATCGCGCCATGGATGAGGACGAATGTCGACACGAACGCGAGGCTACCGGCGCCGGGGCATGTCTAGACTGCCGCGCCGTGCCCGATGTCATCTCAGTCGCCCGGGGCGCCCCGGCTCCGGAAGCGCTCGATGGCGGGCTGATCGCCCGCTGCGCCGACGCGGCCCTCGCGGCCGACCCGACGGTGATCCTGTCGTAC
>CAIYRJ010000155.1 GCA_903928615.1 uncultured Actinomycetes bacterium
CCACGATGCGCAACCACGACCACTCCGACGCCAGCACGCCCAGGGCGCATGCCAGGGACACGCAGATGGCGGTGAACGCCATTCCCTTGGTGCGATCGGCCACGGTGCCGCGCTGGTCGCCGGCCCCGGTGAACAGCGCGCCGATGCCCGCCGCAACGGTGGCCTGCGGGTACCCGAGCGCGATCAGCACCGCCATCAGGGCGGTGACCACCACCGCAGCGCGCAGGGGGATGATCCAGCGAACTGATCCGAGGTCGGTCTCTATCGCACTGCGCGCGACGCGCCGAGGGGTGCCGAGCACCGATGAAAGGCGGGAGGGGCCGCTCACGGGCATAAGGCTACGGGGATAGAGTCACGGCATGAACCCTGAGGGATTCTGGATCGACCACGTCATTTATGGCGTGATGGACGCCGACGCCGCCTGCGAACGCCTGCGCGAGGAGTTCGGGCTCGGCTCCGTGCCGGGATCCCAGCATCTCGGCGGCACCACGAACCGCATCGTGCCGCTCGGCCCGCAGTGCTTCCTCGAGATCCTGGGAGTGGGCGACACCTCGTTGTCGGACGGCGCATGGCTGAACGCCACGCTGCAGGGGCAGGACCGCGTGCTGTGGTGGTGCCTGGGCGTGGCTGACCTCGACGCCACCGCCGAGAGCCGGGGGCTGCCGATCCGCTCGGGCAAGGCGCGCGACGAGGACGACAAGATCGTGTTCCGCAGCGCCGGCATGCCGCAGTACCCGCTGCCGTTCTTCCTGCAGCTGATGGGGGACCCCGCGGACCGCGCGCAGATCAACGCCGAGCGCTATGCGGCGGCGAACCACGACTGCGCCCCCACCGACTACACGTTCGTGGAGGTCGGCGACTTCGCCCCGGTGCTCGAGGGCTGGCTTGGCCAGGATCACGGCCTGCCGGTGCGCTACGAGCCTGGCACCGGCCCGGGCATCCATGCCTGCGGTATCGCCACGGCCGGTGGCGAGATCATCCTGCGCTAGCGCGGGGCTGCGCCATGACCCCTCCCGTTCTCAGCGACCAGCAGGTCATCCTCGGGATCACCCTGATCTTCGCGGTGGCCACCGCCTGCCAGGCGATCGCCCCCCGTCTGCGCATTCCCGCCCTCGTGCTGCTGCTCCCCGCGGGATTCCTGCTGGGCATCCTCGTGCCCGGAGCGAATGCCTTCGGGATCCTCGGAGGCTCATTCGGCCCGATCGTCGACATCGTCGTGGCGATCATCCTGTTCCAGGGCGGCCTGGAGCTCAGCATGCGCGACATGTCGACCGCGGATGGGAAGACCGGGCTGCGGCTCGTGATGTTCGGGGGGCCCATCACCTGGGCAGCGGCCACGGCGCTCATCGCGCTCGTGATCGGCTTGCCCTTCGAGATCGCCCTGCTCGCGGGCGCGATCCTCTCCGTTTCCGGGCCCACGGTGGTGAACCCCCTGCTCGCCGTCGTGCGTCCGCGCCAGCGCGTGCGCAACGTCCTGCTCGAGGAGGGCACGGTGCTCGACCCCCTTGGCGCCCTCGTGGCGGTCATCGTGTTCCAGGCGATCAAGGCAGGCACGGCGGACTCCCTCGGCGACGACGTCGCACGGTTCTTCCTGGGGCTGCTGGTCGCGATCGCTTTCGCCGTAGCGGGCCTCCTCGTGATCTACATCGGGGAGAAGATCGTGGGGCCCACCCTCATGCTCGGAACCCAGGTGCTCCTGGGCGGCGTCATCCTCGCCGCGGGCATGGCGAATCTCGTCGCCGACAACGCCGGCCTGCTCACGGCCCTCCTCATGGGAATCGGCTCCACGCACCTGGCGCCCCGCATGGGGCGCGACATCACCACGGTGCGGCCGTTCTTCGACACCATCGTGAGCATCGCCATCGGAGTGCTCTTCGTCGGCATCTCGGCTCTCGTTCCGGCATCCGCCCTCGTGCCGCTCATCATTCCGACCCTCATCGTCCTGGCGGTGCTGGTGCTCGTGGTGCGTCCGGCCGTGGCCTTCGTCGCCACCATTGGCCGGGGCCTGACATGGCGCGAGAGGCTGTTCCTCGGGTGGATGGCGCCGCGCGGCATCGTTGCGGCGGCGACCGCGGCCTCGGTGGCGACCACGCTGATCGGCCTGAAGGTGCCCGGGGCCGGAGACCTGCTGCCCGTGGCATTCATGATCATCGCGGGCACGGTGCTGATCTATGGCCTCACCGCCACGCCGATGGCCAAGTTGCTCGGCGTGCGGGAAGAAGACCCGTAGTGCCGACGTCGACCTGCAGTTCGCGATGTGCCCCGATGGCTTCCAGGGCGAGTTCGTCAACGGTCCCTGCGTGACCGTCATCTGAGCCCTCCCGGCACGCCCGGGTAACCTCCGGAGCATGAGCCCCCGGACCGCAGTTCTCGCCGCGGCCACGTGCGCCCTCATCGCGCTGGCCACGCTCTC
>CAIYRJ010000156.1 GCA_903928615.1 uncultured Actinomycetes bacterium
GTCACCCGCGCCCGCGCGGCGCGGCCGGGGTGGGAGGGGCTGGGCCCGCAGGGCCGCGCCGAGGCGATCCGCCGGTATGCCGCGGTGCTCGACGAGCACCAGCCGGTGCTGGCCGAGACCATCCACCGGGAGGAGGGCAAGCCGCTGGGCGAGGCGCAGGCTGAGGACGCGCGCGCCTGCGAGGTGAGGCACCACTTCGCCGGCGAGGCCGAGCGCCTGTGGACCATGCAGCTGCCCGGGCCGAACCTGTCGACCGGGTCGATCGTGCGCCCGGCGCCCATCGGCGTGGTGGCCGCCATCACCCCGTGGAACTTCCCCGTGGCGCTCGTGCTGTGGAAGATGGGCCCCGCGCTCGCCGCGGGCTGCTGCATGATCGTCAAGCCGGCCGAGGAGGCCCCGCTGGCGGCGCGCATGCTGTGCGACCTCGCCACGGTGGCCGGGCTGCCCGATGGAGTGGTGTCGTGCATCACGGGTGACGGGCCCGTGCTGGGCGAGGCGCTGTGCACCCACCCCGGGGTGGACAAGGTGGCGTTCACCGGATCGCGCCGGGTGGCCGAGCAGATCGCGGCGTGGGCGTCACCCCGGCTCAAGGCCCTCTCGCTCGAGCTCGGCGGTCACGGATCGCTGGTCATCCTCGACGACGGGGACATCGACACGGCCGTCGAGGTGGCCCTCGTGCAGGGCTTCGCCAACTGCGGCCAGGCCTGTTACTCGGTGAACCGCGTGCTCGTTCCGCGCGCGATGGAGCAGGACTTCCTCGCTCGCCTGCGCCCCGGCGTGGCGGCCCTCGAGCTCGGGCCGATGGCCACCGATCGGGGCCGCGAGCGCCACGCGATGCTGCTCGACGATGCCCGGCAGAAGGGCGCCACGGTGGAGGGCGGCGCGCTGAAGGACGGCAACTACGTGGAGCCGGCGATCGTCACGGGGGCCGGGCCGGGCGTGCTGCTGGTGGACGAGGAGCCCTTCACGCCGGTCGTGGCCGTGATGCCCTACGACGACGTCGAGGACGCCATCGCCGAGGCCAACCGCCCCGACTACGGCCTGGTGTCCTACGTGGTGGGTGGTGACTCCCGGCGCACCCTCGAGGTGGCCGAGCGCATCGAGTGCGGCACGGTGGTGGTGAATGGCTGGCGCGTGGTGGTGCCCTACGCGCCGTACGCCGGGTGGAAGGGATCGGGCGTGGGCGCCGAGCTCGGCCACCCGGGACTCGAGGCCTTCATCCGCTGGCAGCACCTGCGGGTGCTGGCCTAGGCCGTCATCCCCCCGCGGCCACGTGCACGCGCCGCGCGAACACCAGCTGCTCCACCTTCGGTCGCGCCCCGGCCAGCCCGGAGTCGCCGATTCCCCCCACCACCAGGTGCGGGTCCTGGTAGAGCGGCCCCTCGTTCACGGTGATGCGCGCGCCCTTGAGCGCCGTGGCCACGTTCCTTGCCGCCTCGTGGGGCCCGAACACCGCGGCGCCCAGCCCGAACGGCGTGTCGTTGGCCATCGCCACGGCCTGCCGCGCGTCATCCGCGATGGCCAGCCCGCGAAGCGGGGCGAACGACTCGTCCCGCCAGAGGCGCACGTGAAGCGCGGATCGCGGAAGCAGCACGACGGTGGGTTCGAGCGGGACGTCCGCGTGGGGGTGACTGTCACCCCGGGCGCTCGCGCCGCCTCCCGTGATCACCTTTCCGCCCGCCGCGAGGGCTTCCTCCAGGTCCTCCACCGCCCGGGCGAGGGCCGCGGGGGCGATGGGGGCCACGTCGGTGCGCTCGTCGTCGGCCGGGCCGGTCACCAGCGACTGCACGGCCTCGATGAGGCGGGGCACGAACTCATCACGGGCGGCCCGCTCCACGATGATGCGCTTGGCCGCCATGCACAGCTGGCCGGCGTTCGCGAAGCCCCCGAGCGCGGCGGCGTCGGCCGCGCGATCCATGTCGGCTCCGTCGAGCACGATCATGGCGTCGTTGCCCGATGCTTCCGGGATGTACGGCCGCATCGTGGCCCCGTGCTCGTAGGCCTGCGCGAGGCGCGCCATGTGGCGACGGCACGTGGCCGTGGATGCGTGCGCCACCACCGCGCCGATTCCCGGGGCGGCGACGAGCGCCTCGGCCTCGTCGGGCGGGGCGGTGACAACCTGCACGGCGCCCAGCGGCCACCGGTACGTGAGCGCCTCGAGAACCCGGGCGGTGGTGGACCCCACCCTGCGCGACGGGCGCGCCAGCACGGCGTTTCCGCCGGCGAACGCCGACGCCGCGATGAGCGTGGGCACCCAGATTGGCGAGTTGGCCGAGTGCCACCCGAACACCACGCCGTAGGGCGCGAACTCCAGCCGGGTGGTGCCCGATCGTGCCGGCACCTCGCGCGGGCGGATGGCCTCGGCCA
>CAIYRJ010000157.1 GCA_903928615.1 uncultured Actinomycetes bacterium
AGCACCTCGCCGCGGGCGCGCGGGCCCACCATCCACACCGCGGGGTACTTCATGGTGAGCTTGCTGCCGAGGTTGCCGTCGATCCACTCCATCACGGCGTCCTCGTGCGCCACCGCGCGCTTGGTGACGAGGTTGTAGACGTTGTTCGACCCGTTCTGGATGGTCGAGTAGCGGCAGCGGGCGCCCTTCTTCACGATGATCTCAACCACCGCGGAGTGCAGGGAGTCGGCCGAGTACGTGGGGGCGGTGCAGCCCTCGACGTAGTGCACGTACGAGCCGGGCTCGCAGATGATGAGCGTGCGCTCGAACTGGCCCATGCTCTCGGCGTTGATGCGGAAGTACGCCTGGAGCGGGATCTCCACCTCCACGCCCTCGGGCACCCAGATGAACGAGCCGCCCGACCACACGGCCGAGTTGAGGGCCGAGAAGGTGTTGTCACCGGGCGGGATCACCGTGGCCCAGTGCTCGCGGAAGAGGTCCTCGTGCTCGCGCAGCGCCGTGTCGGTGTCGCAGAAGATGACGCCCTTCTTCTCGAGGTCCTCGCGGATCGAGTGGTACACGACCTCCGACTCGTACTGCGCCGAGACGCCGGCGAGGAACTTCTGCTCGGCCTCGGGGATTCCCAGGCGGTCGAAGGTGTTGCGGATGTCGTCCGGCACCTCGTCCCACGAGCGTCCCTGCCGGTCCGACGCCTTGATGTAGTAGTAGATGTCCTGGAAGTCGAGGTCGCCCAGGTCGCCACCCCAGTCGGGGATCTCGCGGCTCTCGAAGATCTCCAGCGAGCGCAGGCGGAACTTGGTCATCCACTCGGGCTCGTTCTTGATCACGGAGATCTCGCGGACGACGTCCGCGTTGAGGCCCTTCTTGGGCTCGAACACGTAATTGGCCGGGTCGTGCCAGCCGAACTTGTATGTGGTGTCGATGTCGATCTCGGGCTTTGCCGTCGACAAGTCGGACGCTCCTTCGGGGTGTCGTGGGAACGCTCTATAGGTTACGTCTATTGCCTCAAGAATCAACCGCGAGCGGAAGCGGGTGACGATGCCCTTCGCGCGCGACGCTGGCCGTCGTATCCTTAGCTCGCGAAACCACCCGAAAGCGCCTCTTTGAGCACCGATCCGGCCACGCTTCCCGACGACGAGCAGGAGATCCAGCGCCTCGTCGCCGCCCTGGGTGATCCCACCCGGCGGCGGGTGTTCTTCACCGTGCGCGAGGCCGGCGTGCTGATGGGCAAGGACGAGGTGGCCGAGGCCGTGGGCATCACGCGCCGGCTCGCGGGATTCCACCTCGACAAGCTGGTGGAGCAGGGCTTCCTGCGCGCGGAATTCCAGCGGCGGTCCGGCCGCACGGGCCCGGGCGCCGGTCGTCCCGCCAAGCTCTACGCGCTGGCGGAGGCCGAGGAGGACTCCCTCCTCGAGGTGAAGCACTACGACCTGCTGGCCGAGCTGCTGCTCAAGGCCATGAGCGACCGGTCGGGCGAGGACCCCCAGGAGGTGCTCGAGCGCGTGGGTTATGAGTTCGGCCGCGAGCTGGGCGAGGCCGAGCGCGCCGCGGGCCGCAGCCCGTCGTACTCATCCACCACCGAGGCGGTGGCGGGCGTGGTGGGCGTGCTCACGCGCTTCGGGTTCGGGGCGAGCGCCAACGACGACGGCCGCATCACGCTTCGCGCGTGCCCGTTCGAGGAGATGGCCAAGGTCGACCCCGAGCGGGTGTGTGGCCTCGACCGCGCGATCTGGCGCGGAGTGCTCTCGGCGTTCAACCCTGACGCCACCCTGCAGTCGGCCACGGCCCGGGCGCAGGGCGATGAGGCCTGCGCCGCCCTCGTGGTGGAGTCGGACCCCGCCTAGTCGGCGGCGCCCCGCGGGGTGCCGTCTAGATGTCCTTGAGGCGGCTGATGCCGAAGAGGTACGTCATCCAGCCGAAGAGCCCGGTCATGAGCACGGCCCCGAAGACATCGCCCCAGTAGCCATCCTGTGTGGCGGCCGCTGCGGCGACGAAGATCTCGACGACCATGGCCACGGTGAGCAGGCCGAACATGATGCCGCCGACCCACATGATCCAGCCGTACGGGAAGAAGCGGCGGACGCCGACGGTATGGGCCAGCGGGGCGTAGTTCGCGCGGCGACCGCCGGCGCGCTTGGGCTTCTTCTTAGGAGCCATCGGCGGGAAGGATAGCCGCATCGGCGGCGCGCGTGCGCGGCTGCCACCGTCCGCTGCGGATGCGCAGGATGCTCACGCCCATCCCCACGAAGTAGAGGACGCTGAAGACCACCTGCGGGATCGACATGAGGATCGTGCCGTAGACGATCCACGGAACGCATGCGGCCATCGCGAGCGCGCGCAGGCGCACCTGGCCGAATGAGAGCCGCGATGCGGCGATGCCGAGCATGCCGAGGGCGGCGAACACGTCCACCAGGCCGCTCCAGAAGATGATGATGAGGATCGCCGTGACGGGGATGCTGAGCCAGATGATCGCCCGCCCGCGGGCGCTTCGCGGATCGGTTCCTGCGAGGTCCATCACCACCACCACGGCGCTGATCGCGATGGCGGCGGTGCCGCCCAGCAGGGCCCAGTGGATGCCCATCACCAGCGACCCGGCCGCGTCGAGCGCCAGCAGCCGCGCGCGGCTGCGCATCAGGGTGGACGCCAGCAGCAGCGCGATGCCCAGCACGCCCACGGCCTGCGCCACGATCTGCGCGGTGCTCATGGGCGTATGGTGACGGAGCCCACGGCGGGCAGGGAGTCGAGCGGTCGCGGGGGTGCGATGGAGCTGGGAATCGAGGGGCGGGTGGCGCTGGTGACCGGCGGCAGTCGCGGCATCGGCCGCGCGGCCGCCGAGGCGCTGGCGCGCGAGGGCGCGCAGGTGGTGGTGGCGGCGCGGGGCGCCGAGGGCGTGGACGCCGCCGTGGCGGC
>CAIYRJ010000158.1 GCA_903928615.1 uncultured Actinomycetes bacterium
TCCAGCCGGTGACCGCGCCCGAGCGGTCGGTGGCGGCGAGGCCCAGGCGCGATGCGCCGCTCATCGACGCGAACTCGCCGGCCAGGTACACGCGATCGCCGATGGGCATGATGGTGTTGACGGTGGCGCTGCCCCCGGAGGGCGTGGTGGGCGCCCAGCCCGTGAGGTGCCCGGCAGAGTCAATCGCCGCCAGGCTCTGCCGCGGCACCCCGCCGGCCTGGGCGAAGTTGCCTCCCAGGTACGCGACATCGCCGTCCGCCGCCGCGGCGTACACGCCGTCCTGGCTCTCGCCGAGCCCGGGATCCCAGGCACGGGCGGTGCCATCCGGTGCGAGGAGGGCGGCGTCGCGCCGATCGGCGCCGCCCATGGCGGCGAACCTGCCGGCCACGAGCATGTCATCGCCCACGGGCACGAGGCTGCGCACCTGGGCCGCCGTCCCCGGGGAGGGATTCCATGCCGTGATCGATCCATCGGCCGCGATGGCCGCCAAGTTCGCGCGGGTGGCGCCGGACACCGAATCGAAGTAACCCGCGATGTACGTGGTGCCGCCGACCACCGTCATCCTCTCGACGAACGGGTGGGTGTTGACTTCGTTCCGCGTCAGTACGGGAGCCCATCCCGTGGGCGCCCCGGTGTCGGCGGTGACGGCCGTGAGCCCGGTGGCGGGCTGGCCACCCACGGTCTGGATCTGGCCGCCGATCTGGATGCCGCGCGCGGTGGGGACGATCGTGCTGATCACGCCCTGCTGGCTGAGCCACGTGGTGACGGGTGCCCACGCGGTAAGCGCCCCGGTTGCCGCCTCCGCGGCCGCGAGGCCGGCGCGGGCCTGCCCGCCAACCGCCGTGAAGGTGCCCGACATGTACACGCGCCCTCCATGGGGCGTGAGCGCGAGCACCATGTTGTTTGCCTGCGGGTCGAACGCCGTCGCGCGCCCCGCGGCGTCGAGGGCCGCCACCCGGGCACGCGACGCCCCGCCGATCTCGGTGAAGTCCCCCCCCACGTACAGCGTGCCGCCGTCGCGCGCGAGCGCGAGCACGTCACCGTTCGGCTGCGGATTGAACGCGGTGTCGATCGAGCCGTCGGCGTTGATGTGGGCCATGCGGTTCGCGGCGAACTCGCCGGCGTCGGTGCAGTCGCCGTCGTCGCCGCCGTCACCGCCGACGCAGGTGAAGGAGCCGGCGATGAAGAAGCCGCCGCGGCCGTCGGCCACGACCCGTTGCACTTCCGGGCCGGAGCTGTTGGTGGGGCCCACCTTGGGGAAGCGCGCGAGCACGCGGCCGCTATCGGTGCCGAGCGCCACCCCGCGCCCGGTGTCCCAGGGGTTGGCCCGGGTGAAGGTGCCCGCGATGTACCGCGTGCCCGCGGAGTCGGGCTGCGAGATGACCGAGACGCTGCCGTTCACGCCCCCCATGGGCGAGATGCGCTGCTCGGACGCCGCGGTGGCGGTTCCTGCGGCCGCCAGCGCGAGGGCGGCGGCCGTTGCGAGGGTCACGCGGGTGCGACGGGGGATGCGTGCCAACGCAGCTCGATTCGGAGGACGGGACGCGACGAAAAACCTGCCGCAAAGTGAATAAAAGCAGGACGGCGCGGATGCGGCGGGCGCACCGGGTGCGGTGCGCACGCCGCCCTGCGCGCGGGCTACAGCTCGGGTCGCGTGATGGCGCCCTCGCTGGCCGACGACACCAGCGCGGCGTACTTGGCCAGCACGCCCGATGTGTAGTTGGGAGCCGGCGGGGTGAAGCCCGCCATGCGCTCGGCGAGCTCCTCGTCGGAGATCTCCACGTTGAGCTGGCGCTTCTCGACGTCGAGCACCACCGTGTCGCCCTCGCGGAGCGCCGCGATGGGCCCGCCGCGGTAGGCCTCGGGGGCGATGTGCCCCACCATCAGGCCGTGGGTGGCGCCGCTGAAGCGGCCGTCGGTGATGAGCGCGACGTCCTCGCCCAGCCCCTCGCCCACGATGGCGGCGGTCACGTGCAGCATCTCGCGCATGCCCGGCCCGCCGGCGGGACCCTCGTAGCGGATCACCACCACGTCGCCCGGCTCGATGCCCCCGGCCTTCACGGCGGCGAAGGCCTCCTCCTCCCGCTCGAAGATGCGTGCCGGGCCGCGGTGCAGCAGGCGCTCGTGCCCGGCCAGCTTCACCACGCTGCCCTCGGGCGCGAGGTTCCCGCGCAGGATCGCCAGGCCCCCGGTCTCCTTCAGCGGGGTCTCGATGGGCACCACGACCTCCTGGCCGGGAGCCGCCGTGGCGTCGTCGGCGATCTGCTGGATCGTGCGGCCATCCACCGTGGGGGCGGTGCCGTCGATCTTTCCCTTCTTGAGCAGCTCGCGCATCACCAGGCCGGGGCCGCCGGCGTTGAAGAGGTCGACGGCCACGAAGCGGCCGCCTGGCTTGATGTCCACCACGATCGGCGTGCGCTCGGCGATGGTGTCGAACTCGTCGATGGTGAACGGGATGCCGAACTCGCGGGCGATGGCCAGCAGGTGCATGACCGCGTTGGTGGACCCTCCGCTGGCGGCCACCGATGCCACGGCGTTGTCGATGGCGCGTCGGTCGACGATGTCGGCGGGGGTGATGTTCTCGCGCACGAGGCGCATGATCATCTTCCCGGCCTCCTCGGCCGCCTTGCCCTTCGCGGGGTCGGTGGCGGGGATGCCGTTGAGGTCGCACGGCGAGAGGCCGAGGAACTCGCACACCATCGCCATGGTGTTGGCGGTGAACTGCCCGCCGCAGGCACCGGCGCCCGGGCAGGCGGCGTTCTCGATGGCCAGCAGCTCGTCGTCGTCGATCTTCCCGGCCGCGTGCGCGCCCACGCCCTCGAAGACGTCCTGCACGGTCATGTCGCGGCCCTTGTACACGCCGGCGGCGATCGAGCCGTTGTAGAGCACGAGCCCCGGGATGCCCAGGCGGCCCAGCGCCATCACTGCGCCCGGGATCGTCTTGTCGCAGCCCACGAGGCACACCACGGCGTCGAACGAGTGGCCGCGGCACACGAGCTCGATGGAGTCAGCGATGACCTCGCGGCTGATGAGCGAGCTCTTCATGCCCTCGGTGCCCATGCTCACGCCGTCGCTCACGCTGACGGTGTTGAACTCCATGGCGGTGCCGCCCGCCTTCTGGATGCCCACCTTCACGTGCTTGGCCAGGTCGCGCTGGTTGATGTTGCACGGCATGGTCTCGATCCACGTGGTGGCCACGCCCACGATGGGGCGGGCCAGGGCCTCGTCGTCGAAGCCGATGGCCTTGAGCATCGCGCGCGCCGGCGCGCGGTCTGGGCCGTCGGTCATCACGGCGCTCTTGCGCTTGGCCGGGTCGGAGGGCTGCTGGTACGGGTTCGGTGTCGTCATGCGCCGGACTCTAACGGCGACCAGCCGGCCAGGGCGCGGGCCAGGAATCCCGCGATCTGGCGCGCAACGTCACCGGCTTCGGCCTGCAGGTAGTGGTCGGCGCCGTGCACCACGGCCAGCTCACCCCCGCCCACCGAGGCCATCCAGTCGGA
>CAIYRJ010000159.1 GCA_903928615.1 uncultured Actinomycetes bacterium
GCGCTCGTCGGGATGTCCATGGGCGCGGCCGTGGCCGCAGCGGTGGCCCTGGGGCATCCCGATCGCGTGCAGGCGCTCGTGGCCGTGACCCCGGCCCATCTGGGGACCCCCACCGCTGACCCCGCGCGGTGGGACCGCCTGGCGCAGGGGCTGCAGGATGGCGGCCCCGATGGCTTCGTGCAGGCCTACGGCGACCCGGGCGTTGACCCCCGGAGCCTCGAGCTCATCCGCACCGTCATGCGCCAGCGCCTCTCGCGCCACGTGCACCCCGGGGCCGTGGCCGACGCGCTGCGCCGCACGCCCCGCGGCGCCGCGTTCGACGGTGTCGCTGCCCTGGCGGGCATCCGCTGCCCCACGCTCGTGATCGGCAGCCGCGACCGGCTCGACCCCGAGCACCCCCTGCGCACCTCCGAGCGATGGGCCGAGGCGATCCCCGGGGCGCAGTTCATGGTGGAGGACGACGCCGAGAGCCCGCTGGCCTGGCGCGGCGGCAGCCTCAGCCGCGCGATCGCCGGGTTCCTCGCGGGAGCCGGGATGACCCCCCGCGCCACGCGCTGAACGACGCCACGCTGCCGGCACCCGGCCGGCGCAGCCACGGCCAGGGGTGCACGATCACCGGCGCGATCTCACGTGCACGTGATCGCCAGCCCGGCACGGGCGTGAACGTGGCGGCCACGCGGCGACCTGCCAGTGCCTGCGCCGGATCACCCCGGTGCACCTCCACCGGCCGTCGCGTCGCCAGGTCGGACAGGCATTCGGCGATGAAGATGAGGCGCTTCGGAGCCGGCCGCAGCCGCCGCAGATAGCCCTCGTCGAACACGAACACCGCGGGCAGGCCGGGGTGGGCCGCGAGCGCCGGGTCGTCGTCACCCAGCGACTCCGCGGTGATCCACACGGCCTCGGGCTCGCCGTCCGCTTCGGGCGCGGACGGCCCCGCAGTGGCACCGGGGTCGAGATCCGACCTCAGTCGTGGGTCGGGGTCGAGGCGCACGGGCACGTCGTCGGCGGGCCAGCGCTCGATGGGGCACGCGTGGCGCAGGGCGCACCCATCGCAGATGCCGGGCGCGCGGCGCTCCACCTGCCCGCGCGCGAATCCGTACCGCTTGCCGGTGGCGGTACCGGCGGTCCACTGCCAGCCCACCGCGTTGGCCGCGCGCGAGCCGTCGAGCAGCCGACGGCGCATCCAGAGCTCGCCGCGATCCCATGCGGCGCCGTGGCGCACGGCCCAGTGGGACGCCATCCACATGCGCGTCTGGTTCACCATCCAGCCGTCGTCCTCGAGCTCACCCACCACGAGGTCGATGCAGGCCATCTCGCGATCGATCACCTGGCCGGGGGACGACCCGCGATCCGGCGCCTGCGACGCCCGCAGCGGCCGTCCGATGCCGCTGCCCAGCCGCGCGTAGAGGTGCCGCGCGTACTCCTGCCACATCAGCTCGTCGCGGAACTTCTCGACGTCCCGCGCCGGGCCGCCGTCGACGTGCTTCCAGGCGCGCGGCAGGGTGATGAGCCCGTGGCGGATCCATGGCGACAGGCCCGAGGCGCCGCGCCTGCCGGGCGGCCACACCTCGTTGCGACGCGATGCGTAGCCGCGCACGTCGAAGCCATCGAGCGCGGCATCGGCCGCCGACTGCCCGCCCCGGAACCGCCCCGAGGCTCCATCGGGCCCGGCGAAGAGGCCCGCGAGGTGCTCGCGCACCCAGTCGGCCTCCCACCCCACCTGCGGTTGCGGGAGCACGGTCACGGAATGGGCAGCGCACGCTCGAACACGATGCGGTCCTCGCCCGGACCCAGGTAGCCGGGCTGCACGGGCCCCTCGAACCCGAGTGCGTGGTGGAAGGCGATCGATCCCTCGCGGTGCGGCGCCGCCAGGGCCCGCATGCGCGTGCATCCGCGCTCCGCGGCCCGCCGTCCGAACTCGCGATAGAGGGCCGCCCCCACGCCCTGCCCCCTCAGCGCGGGGTCCACCGCGTGCAGGTGCACATAGGCGAGGTCGGGCTCCGAGGCGCTCACGAGGCCCAGCAGGAACCCCGCGGGTGCGCCGTCGTCACGCGCGATCCACACGCCGTGCGGACCGAGTTGGTCGAAGAACAGCCGGTGCAGCGTGAGCCCCACCGGGTGCCCGAACCAGTCATCGGCCACCGCCCGGGCCGCGTCGAAGTCGGCGGCCTCGAGCGGGCGCGGGGGCGCCAGCCCGTCCATGGGCGCCTAGGCCATCTCGGCGATGCCCACCGGGCAGGTGACCCCGGTGCCGCCAAGGCCGCAGTAGCCGTTGGGGTTCTTGGCCAGGTACTGCTGGTGGTAGCCCTCGGCGTAGTAGAAGGGTCCGGCCGGGGCGATCTCAGTGGTGATGCGCCCGGCGCCGGCGGCGTCGAGCGCCCCCTGGAACATGTCGCGCGAGGCCTCGGCGATCTGCTGCTGCCGGTCGTCCATGCAGAAGATGGCCGATCGGTACTGGGTGCCCACGTCGTTGCCCTGCCGGAAGCCCTGCGTGGGGTCGTGTCCCTCCCAGAAGGTCTTCAGCATCTCGCCGTATGAGGTGACCGTGGGATCGAACACCGCGAGCACCACCTCGGTGTGCCCGGTGCGGCCCGTGCACACCTCCTCGTACAGCGGGTTGCGCGTGAAGCCGCCCGCGTAGCCCACGGCGGTGGTCCACACACCCGGCAGCTGCCAGAACATCCGCTCGGCGCCCCAGAAGCACCCCATGCCGATGACCACCTGCTCCATGCCATCGGGGAACGGCGGCAGCAGCGGGTTGCCCAGCACCTCATGCGCGGCCGGCACGCGGATGGTCTCGGTGCGCCCGGGGAGGGCGTCCTCCTCCGTCACCATCGTGGGGTTGCCAAGTCCGAAGATGCCCATCATTCCTCCCGCATGCCGTTCGACCTCGGGTGGAAGGTTAGGCCCTCGGCGGGCGGGCTCACGCGCCTTCGGTGACCCGGAATCCCCGCTCGGTGATGAGCGTCGCGGCACGGCGCGCGGCGTCCTCGCCGGCGACATCCAGCTCGAGGAGGCCCGACGGCTCGTCGGCCCGGGACGGGCTCAGGTGCAGGTCCTCGATGTTGATGTGCGCGTGCCCCAGCGCGGTGGCGATCTCGCTCAGCACCCCCGGGCGGTTCGGCACCTCGACCGTGATGCGGACCACCTCGCCGCCCACGACGTCGTCCTGGCGAAGCAGCCGGTCACGGCCCTCGACCGCCGTCGCGAAGAAGCCCTCGAGCCACATGCGATCGCCGCGCTCGAGGGCGGCCTCCACATCGGCGAACTCCCCGCGCAGGCGCCGGGTCTCCTCGAGCACCGCTCCCCGGTTGCTCAGCAGGATGTCCGCCCAGAGCGTGGGGTTGGATCCCGCCACGCGGGTGAGGTCGCGGAACGACGGCCCGGCGGAGCGCAGGGCCTCACGCCCCTGGTGCGCCGTGGCGGCCGCCTGCCGCATGAGCGCCGAGGCCATCACGTGAGGCAGGTGCGACACCAGCGCCATGAGCTGGTCGTGCACGTCCGGGTCGACCGCGGCGGGCACGGCGCCCACCGACGCCACCATGCCGTGCACGCGCTCGAGCAGCTCCGGGCGCGTCTCGGCGGTGGGCGTGAGGAACCAGGTGGCGCCCACGAAGAGGTCGTCACGGGCGTTGGCCACGCCCGACAGCTCCGCTCCCGCGACGGGGTGCCCGCCGCAAAACCGCTCGCGCTCCGCAGGCGTGAGGGCATGCAGCACCTCGCTCTTCGCCGAGCCGACATCCGTGACCACGGTGCCCGCGTCGGTGACGGCCAGCACCTGGCTCACCACGGCCGGGATGTCCCCCACGGGGGCGCACACCACCACCACCTCGGCGCCGGTGACCGCCGTGGCGATGTCCGGCGCGGCGTCCGTGATGGCGCCGCGCCCAAGGGCCCCCTCGAGCGCCCCCTCCGCGGGGTCGAAGCCGCGCACCTCGGCCACGCCGGCGTCCGCGCGCAGGGCGAGCCCCAGCGAGCCGCCGATGAGTCCCACTCCGATGAGGGCGACCGGGCCGCCCAGCCCGGCCGTGGCCACTAGACCCCGGCGGGCACGGGCTCTCCGCCCGCCATGACGAGGCCCATGAGGTCGACAACCCGGCGGACGTCCGCCACCCATGCGGCGAAGGAGTCGGCGTACAGGGCCTGCGGGCCGTCGCACAGGGCGTGCTCGGGGGCCGGGTGCACCTCGACGATGAGGCCGTCGGCGCCCGCGGCCACGGCGGCGCGCGCCATGGGCAGGATGAAGTCGCGGCGACCCATCGCATGCGACGGGTCGACGATCACGGGCAGCGCGGAGAGGTTCTTCGCCACCGGCACGGCCGAGAGGTCGAGCGTGGACCGCGTGGCGGTCTCGAAGGTGCGGATGCCGCGCTCGCACAGCATGATGCGCTCGTTGCCCTCCTTGGCGATGTACTCCGCCGAGAGGAGCCACTCCTCGATGGTGTTGGCGAGCCCGCGCTTGAGCAGCACGGCCTTGTCGGTGCGGCCGACCTCGCGCATGAGGTCGAAGTTCTGCATGTTGCGGGCGCCCAGCTGGATGACGTCGGCCACCTCGAGCACGTCGTCGAGCTGGCGGATGTCCATGAGCTCGGTGACGATCGGGAGACCGGTCTCCTCGCGCGCCTCGGCGAGGATCTCCAGCGCGGGCTTGCCCAGCCCCTGGAAGGTGTAGGGAGAGGTGCGCGGCTTGTAGGCCCCGCCGCGCAGCATGGCCGCGCCGGCGGCCTTCACCACGCGGGCGGTCTCGAGGGTCTGCTCGCGGGTCTCCACGGTGCAGGGGCCGGCGATGAGGCCGAAGGAGCCGCCGCCCACCTTCACGCCGTCGACCACCACCGGCATGTCGCCGTGGCGGAACTCGCGCGAGACCAGCTTGTAGGGCTTGAGGATGGGCACCACGCGCTCCACGCCGTCCTGGCCGGCGAGGTCGAGCTGGGCGATCATCTCGCGGTCGTCGCCGATCGCGCCGATGACGGTGACGAACTCACCGCGCGACACGTGGGCCTGCGCCCCGGCGGCGGTCACGCGGTCGACGACGGACTGGATCTGCCCGTCGGTCGCCCCTTCCTTCATCACGATCATCATGGCTGCGGTGGTCCCTCGGTGGTGGTGGTTCTCGGTGCCTGCTCGTGCCCTACGCCGCGGGCGTCCTGATGCCTGCCGCCGCGCCCAGCGC
>CAIYRJ010000160.1 GCA_903928615.1 uncultured Actinomycetes bacterium
GCCACGGCGGGCGATCCTGCGGAAGAAGTCCTTGCCGGTGACTGTCACCCGCGCGAAGCGCGGACCGTTCGCCGGTGATCCCATGCGGTGAACCGAGCCATCGGGCATCTCGAGCTCGAACCAGCCGCCCGACGGGTTGCGCAGGCCGCGCAGGGCCAGCGCCTTCGCGATCGGGGTGAAGGGCGAGCGCCTGGCCTCGGGGATCGGCCGAAGCCCGCGGTCGCGGGCATCGGCGCCCGGGTCGGGCGCGGTGGCCACCGAGCCCTCCGACGGCATGAACTTCGGCTTCCTGTGGAACGGCACGCGCTTCCTCCAGAGGCGGAGCGCCTCGACGTGGATCAATGAGATCACCTGCAGGGGCATGAGCGGGTACCGGGCCAGTGCCCGCGCGAGCGTCCTGTCGTCCAGATGCTGCCGCGTGCCGGTGAGCTGCGCCCAGAACGGCCGCTCGCCGTCCTGCAGCACGTCCATGCGGATGTCCAGGCTCTCGCCCGGCTCCCACATGCGGAAGATGTACTCCTGGTCCATCGGGAAGAACGGCGACACGTGCATGCGCTTGTCGTGGCGGAAGGCGTGCTCGCCGTTCAGCGGCTCGATGCGCTCGGCATCGGTGAGCAGGTAGGGAAGCCGCTCGCCGAACGTGTTGCTCACCTCGGCGAGGATGCATCGCAGCTCACCCTCCGGCCCGTGCACGTAGAAGAACGACACCGGGTTGAACACGTAGCCGGCCACGCGCAGGTTGGTGATCATCGTGATGCGCGCATCGGCAGCCGGGATGCCGCGCTGCTCGAGGTGCGCGCGAATGTTCTCGGCCACCGGTCGCGTGGGGTCGCCGAGGTGGTCGGAGTCGCGCAGGGTCACGACCCCGGGCTTGTTGTACGAGAAGAGCTTGAGGCGCCGGTCGAGCTCCGGGATCTCGTCGAGGTCGATCGCGTAGAAGCACACCGGGTAGCGGAACACGTGCTCCGCGGGCGTGCGCCGCGCGTGCACCAGCGTGCCCGTGTAGATGGCCGACCTCACCACTCCACCCCGAGGCCCCGGGCCACGTCGACGGCGGCGCGCATGCCGTCCTCGTGGAAGCCGTAGCCCATCCACGCGCCGCTGAACCACGTGCGGCGCACGCCCTGTATCTCGCTCATGCGCTCCTGGGCCTCGAGCGCGCCGAAGTCGTACACCGGATGCGCGTAGCGCGTGCGCATCACGAGCCGCGCGGGGTCGACCTCGTCGTCGCGGTTCAGCGACACGCACCACTCCGTGCGCGAGGACAGGTTCTCGAGGCGGTTCAGCGAGTACGTCATGGCCGGCGCGGCGTATGTGGCGTGGCAGTCATCCACGTGATGATTCCACGCCGCGCGCGAACGACGGCGCCGGGGGAGCAGCGAGGCGTCGGCGTGCAGGCTCACGTCGCTCTCGGTGGTGGAGAACGCGGAGAGGATCTCGCGTTCCTCGTCGCTCGGGTCGGCGAGCATCGCGAGCGACTGCGGCGCATGGGCGGCCATCACCACGTGGTCGAAGCGGCGCACCTGGCCATCGTCGGTGCGCACGTCCACCCCGTCGGGGTAACGCCGCACCTCGGTCACCCCGAGGCCCCTGTGCACGCGCCCCGGGATGCCGTCGGTGATCGCCCGCACGTAGGTGTCGCTGCCACCCACGATCGTGCGCCACTGGAGCCGCCGGAACCCGAGGATGCCGTGGTTGCGCCAGAAGCTCACGGCGTAGGACGCCGGGAACTCCTGGGCGTCGTCCAGGCCCGCCGACCAGATGGCCGAGGTGAGCGGCACCAGGTAGTGATCGGTGAACGCCTGCGAGTAGCCCTCCGCCGCCGCGAACTCCCGCAGCGAGAACCCTGCGTACTCCGGCAGCATCGCGCGGTCGCCCGTGCGCTGGAACCGGATGGCATCGGGGATCATCTTCAGGAACGCCGGGCGCAGGAACGCCTCGGGCTGGGTCCAGAGCCGCACGCCCGAGAACTCGAGCCCGCAGGAGCGGCACGTGACCGAGAACCCCATGCGCGACGGCTGCGTGGCGACGCCGAGCTCGCGCAGCATGCGCACGAGCAGCGGGTAGGTGACCTCGTTGTGCACGATGAAGCCCGAGTCGAGCGCCAGGCGCTCGCCATCGGGCCCGATCACCCGCGTGGTGTGGGTGTGGCCGCCGATGCGATCGTCGCGCTCGAACACCTCCACCTCGTGGGCGCGCGCGAGCAGCCAGGCGGCGCCCAGCCCACCGATGCCACTGCCGATGATCGCGATGCGGCTCATCTGACTTCACGGTACCGATGTGGTGGCGGCGCGCCTGCCGCTGCGGCTAGCCTCCCCGCCGAATGAGCACCGCGGATCCCGCCAAGCCCCGTCAGCCCCTCGTCGCCACGGTGCGCGACAAGCCCCTCACCTCCGCGCGCATCATCACGCTCATCGCCATCGTGGTGCCGCCCCTTGCGCTGCTGTCGGTCACCGGCCTGCTGTGGGGCGTGGCTGTCGGGCCCGTCGACCTCATCATGTTCGCGGTCATGTACGTGTTCTGCGGGCTCGGCATCACCATCGGATTCCACCGGCTGTTCTCGCACCGCGCCTTCAAGACCACGCGGTTCATGACCGCCTTCTGGGCCATCGCCGGGTCGATGGCCTGCCAGGGCCCGGTCACCCAGTGGGTCACCGACCACCGCAAGCACCACGCGCTGTCGGACAAGGAGGGAGACCCGCACTCGCCGCACCACGGGCACGGCCCGGGCTGGACCGGCGTGGTGAAGGGCCTCTGGCACGCGCAGGTGGGCTGGCTGCTCACCACCAAGGGCCTCGAGCGCGGCGAGCGCTACGGCAAGGACCTCTACGCCGACCCGCTCATCCGCCGCATCGACCAGCTCTACCTTCTGTGGCTCGGGCTGTCGCTGGGCATCCCCGCACTCGTGGGCTTCGCCTGGAGCGGCGGCTCGGTGTGGATGGCCTTCCAGTGCTTCATCTGGGCCGGCCTGCTGCGCGTGTTCGTGTTCGACCACCTCACCTGGTCGGTCAACTCCATCTGCCACATGTACGGCCGCCGCGACTACGCCACCGACGACGAGAGCCGCAACTTCTGGCCGCTGGCCATCCCCGTGTTCGGCGAGGCCTGGCACAACAACCACCACGCCTTCCCCGGCTCCGCCCGCCACGGCCTGCACTGGAAGCAGATCGACCTCTCGTGGGCGCTCATCTACGGCATGGAGAAGGTGGGCCTGGTGTGGGACGTCAAGGTGCCCACCGAGGAACGCCAGGAACTTCGCAAGGCCAAGGGCGAGGCCACCGCCGCGGCCGACACGGCCGCCTAGATCCCCGCACGATCCATCGCCTGCTCCACGTCGCGCAGCCACGTGCCGGCGCGCGGCAGCGGAATGAGCTTCTCCC
>CAIYRJ010000161.1 GCA_903928615.1 uncultured Actinomycetes bacterium
CGGGCCAGAAGCGGGAGGAGTCGGGAGTGCACACCTCGTCGCCGAGGATCAGTCCCTGATGGGGCTGATCCTCGGGGTGACTGTCACCCGAAGGGTGACTGTCACCGGGGTTGGGCGCCACGCCCATCTCGAACTTGGTGTCGGCCAGGATGATCCCGGCCTTGGCGCAGTCGGCCGCCGCCCGCTCGTACACGGCGATGCTCACCCGCTCCATCTCGGCGGCGAGCTCGGGTCCCACGGTGGCCACCACGTCGGCCATGGTGATGTTCTCGTCGTGCTCGCCCACCTCGGCCTTGGCGGCCGGGGTGAAGATGGGCTCGGGAAGCCGGTCGGCCTGCTGCAGGCCCGGCGGGAGGGCCACGCCGCTCGTGGCGCCGGTGGCCTGGTAGTCGCGCCAGCCGCTTCCGATGAGGTAGCCGCGCACCACGCACTCCACGGGCAGCATGTCGAGCGCCTTCACCAGCATCACCCGGCCGGCGAGTTCCTTCTTCCTCCAGCCGTCGGGCATCTCGCTCAGCCGCCAGCCGAGCAGGTGGTTCGGCACCAGGTCGGCCATGCGCGCGAACCAGTGCACGCTGAGCCCGGTGAGCACCTGCCCCTTGCCGGGAATCTCCGTGGGCATCACCACGTCGTAGGCAGAGATGCGGTCGCTGGTCACCATCACCAGGCGGCCGTCGCCGACGTCATGGACCTCCCGGACCTTCCCCCGGAGGATCAGGCTCACAGCGCCTCGACCCTCTCGAACACCTCGTCGAGATGCCGCAGGTGGTGCGACGGGTCGAACATGGCGTCGAGCCTGGCGGGGTCGATCTTGCCCTGCACGTCGGGGTCGGCGGCGAGCAGGTCCTTGAGCGGCTGGCCGGTGTCCCAGGCGGTCATGGCGTTGCGCTGCACGGCGGCGTAGGCCTCTTCCCGCGTGAGGCCCTCCTCCACCAGCCCCAGCAGCACGCGCTGGCTGAACACCAGGCCGTAGCTGCTGTCGAGCACCTGCTGCATGCGGTCGGGACGGATCACCAGCCCGTCCACCAGCTTGGTGGTGGTGGCCAGCAGGTAGTCCATGAGCGTGTAGGAGTCGGGGAGGATCACCCGCTCCACCGATGAGTGCGAGATGTCGCGCTCGTGCCACAGGGCCACGTCCTCCATGGCCGGCAGCGAGTTGGCGCGGATCACCCGGGCCAGGCCCGTGATGCGCTCTGCCGTGATGGGGTTGCGCTTGTGCGGCATGGCCGACGAGCCCTTCTGCCCGGCGGCGAAGGCCTCCTCGGCCTCGCGCACCTCGGTGCGCTGCAGGTGGCGCACCTCAACGGCCAGGCGCTCCAGCCCGCTGGCGGCGATGGCCAGGGCGGTCATCACCTCGGCGTGGCGGTCGCGCGGGGTGACCTGCGTGGCGATGGGCTCCACCTGCAGGCCGAGCTCGAGCATCACCTCGGCCTCCACGCCGGGCTCGAGCATGGCGTAGGTGCCCACGGCCCCGCTCAGCTTGCCGAAGGCGATCTGCTCGTGCGCCACGCGCAGGCGATCCTCGTTGCGCTTGCTCTCCATGGCGAAGCCCGCGAGCCGCAGCCCGAAGGTGGTGGGCTCGGCGTGCACCCCGTGGGTGCGCCCCACGCAGAGGGTGTCGCGGTGCTCGAGCGCGCGCGTCTTCAGCGCCTGGGTGAGCGCCTTCTGGCCCTCGAGGATGATGCGTCCGCTCTGCACCATGGCCAGCGCCAGGCCGGTGTCCAGCACGTCGCTGCTGGTCATGCCGTAGTGAATCCACCGGCTCGCGGGGCCGATGTTCTCGTTCACGTTGGTGAGGAAGGCCACCACGTCGTGGTTGGTGGTCTTCTCGATCTCCAGCGTGCGCTCCACGCTGAAGGCGGCCTTCGACTCGATCTCGGCCAGGTCGGCGGCCGGGATCACCCCGCGTCGCGCCCACGCGCGGCACACGGCGAGCTCCACGTCGAGCCACCGCTGCAGCTTGGCCTCGTCGGTCCAGATGGCGGCCATCTCGGGCCGCGAATACCTCGGGATCATGCGTCCATTCCGGTAGAGGTAACGCGCGCCACCCTACCAATGGGTTCCCCCGTCACGGGGTGCTCCTAGCCGCCCATCCCCGCGGCGATGTCGCGCCGCATCTGCATGCCGTCGAACCGGATGAGCGCCGCCGCCTCGTAGGCGCGCTCGCGGGCCTGCTCCACGTCGTCGCCCAGCGCCTGCACGGCCAGCACGCGGCCGCCGTTGGTCACCAGTTCGCCGTTGGCGTTCAGCGCCGTGCCGGCCTGGAACACCTCGGCCCCCGTGGCCTGCGCCTCGGCGATTCCGGTGATCACGTCACCGGTGCGCGGGTCGCCGGGGTAGTTGGCCGCGGCCAGCACCACGGCCACCGATGCCCCGGGCGCCACGCTCACCGGCTGGTCAGCCAGCCCGCCCGCGGCGGCGGCCAGCAGCACCTCGCCCAGGTCGCCGTCCACG